>DAHWEX010000669.1 GCA_027326205.1 Actinomycetota bacterium | reverse complement strand
GAAGACCTTGCCCTGGTCGGTGACGCGGTCCTCGATCAGCCGGATGAGGTCGGGCAGGAACCGCCGGACGGGGGCGGGGCCGCCGAGCATGTGGACCTCGGCGTAGAAGAGTTCCTCGCCGGGCAACTGGACGCCGTGGGCGACGCCGACGTAGCCGACGTGCCCGCCGGGGCGAGTCGACCGGATGGCCTGCATCATCGATTCCTGGGTGCCGACGGCCTCGATGACCGAGTGGGCAGCGTACCCGCCGGTCATGTCCTTGATCCGGGCGACGCCCTCCTCGCCGCGCTCGGTCACGATGTCGGTGGCCCCGAATTCCAGGGCCAGTTTCTGGCGCGGCTCGTGGCGGCTCATCGCGATGATCCGCTCCGCGCCGAGCTGCCGGGCGGCGAGGACGGCCATCAGACCGACCGCGCCGTCCCCGACGACCGCGACCGTCTTGCCCGGCTTGACGTCGGCGGCGGCGGCGCCGAACCGGCCGGTGCCAAGCACGTCGGAGGCCCCGAGCAGGCTTGGGATGAGGTCAGCGTCGGGCTGACCGTGGGTGGCGGCAGGAGCATCCGGCCGAGTGGCGCCTGTTTTCGGCATCTACAAGTATCTGGCGGGCCCGTCTCGGGCGCCTTTCCTCCAGGTAGCTGTTGCCGCACTGCAGGATTGGGCATGAGGGCGGCGGGTAGCGGCCGGGCGTGACCGACTCCGTTATCGCCGTCCTCGACATCGACGGGACGCTGATCGATTCGAACTACCAGCATGCGCTTGCCTGGTACCGGGCACTGCGCTCGGTAGGCGAGACCTGCCCCGTGTGGCGGCTGCACCGGCTGATCGGCATGGGCGGGGACCAGGTGGTCACCGCTATCGGCGGTGCGGACCTGGAGCGCCGGGTGGGTGATCAGGCCCGGGAGCAGCAGGGCAGGGAGGCCGACGCGCTGCTCGAGGAGATGGCGCCGTTGCCCGGTGCGCGGGACCTGCTCGTAGCCATCAAGGAACGTGGTCACCGGCTCGTGCTGGCCAGTTCCGGTCAGCAGCGCCACGTGGACGTCTTCCTGGACAAGCTGGAGGCCCGGGGCATCGCCGACGACTGGACGAGCAGCGCGGACGTCGGGTCGTCCAAGCCGGCACCGGACCTGCTGCAGGTCGCGCTGAAGAAGCTTGGCGCGCCGCCGGACGCCCCGAGCGTGATGGTCGGCGACTCGGTCTGGGACGTCGAGGCGGCGAAAAGGGCCGGGATGCCGGCGATCGTCGTCCGCTCGGGCGGCTTCGGGGACGACGAGCTCCGCCAGGCTGGCGCGATAGCCATCTACGACACCCCGGGCGACCTCGCGAGCGCACTGGACGACACCCCGCTCGCCTGACCCACTGCCACGGCCGCGCGGCCGAAGCGCCCGCGGCCATACCCCCAAAGGGAGCACTGCAAGCGATGACCGTTAGCGAGACAGACCCGGCCGCGGGGACGAAGAGCACCCGCCCCGAGGCGCCAGCCGAGGCCGCGAGCGACGCGCCGCCCGGCAACCCGGCCCAGCCGCGTCCCACCCTGCCAGCGGGGATGGGAGAGCTCGACCGCCGGGCGATCGACACCGTGCGCGTGCTGGCGATGGACGCCGTGCAGAAGGCCGGCAACGGCCACCCCGGCACGGCGATGAGCATGGCTCCTACGGCCTACCTGCTGTTCCAGAAGTGGCTGCGGCACGACCCGGGCGACCCGGACTGGGCCGGACGCGACCGTTTCGTGCTGTCGATGGGGCACTCGAGCCTCACCCTGTACATCCAGCTCTTCCTCTCCGGCTACGGCCTGGACCTCGCCGATCTCGAGGCGCTGCGCACCTGGGGGTCCCGGACGCCGGGCCATCCCGAGGTCAACCACACGCCGGGCGTGGAAACGACGACCGGCCCGCTGGGCCAGGGCGTCGCCAACGCCGTCGGCATGGCGATGGCCGCCCGCCGCGAGCGCGGCCTGCTGGACCCCGGTGCCCCCGAGGGGATGAGCGTGTTCGACCACACGATCTGGGCGTTCGCCTCCGACGGCGACCTCGAGGAGGGCGTCAGCGGCGAGGCGTCGTCGCTGGCCGGCACCCAGGAACTGGGGAACCTCGTCCTGGTCTACGACGCCAACCGGATCTCGATCGAGGACAGCACCAGCATCGCGTTCACCGAGGACGCCGGCCTGCGGTACGAAGCCTACGGCTGGCACGTGCAGCACGTCGACGACGGCGAGGACCTGGCGGCAGTCGACCGCGCGCTGGCCGCCGCCCGGGCCGAGACCGGCCGGCCGTCGCTGATCGTGCTGCGGACGATCATCGGCTGGCCCGCGCCGAACAAACAGAACACCGGCGCCGCTCACGGGTCGGCACTGGGTGAGGACGAAGTCCGGGCGACCAAGGACATCCTCGGCTTCGACCCCGGCAAGACCTTCGAGGTCGCCCCGGAAGTACTCCAGCACGCCCGCCAGGCCGCCGCCCGGGGCGAGCAGGCGCACGCCCGCTGGCAGCGGCGCTTCGACGCGTGGCGGGCCGGCAACCCCGCCGGCGCCGCGCTGCTCGACCGGCTGGCTGCCCGCACCCTGCCGGACGGCTGGGCGGACACCCTGCCGACCTGGGACGCCGACCCGGAGGGCGTGGCCACCCGGAAGGCCTCCGGCGAGGTCCTCGCCGCCCTGTACCCGGTCCTGCCGGAGCTGTGGGGCGGCTCGGCCGACCTGGCGGAGAGCAACAGCACCGCGGTCAAGGGAGCGGCCTCGTTCCTGCCCGCGGACCGGCAGACCACGATGTGGCCGGGCGGCCCGTACGGGCGCACGCTTCACTTCGGCGTCCGCGAGCACGCCATGGGCGCGATCATGAACGGCATTGCGCTGCACGGCGGGACCCGCGTGTACGGCGGCACGTTCCTCACCTTCTCCGACTACATGCGCGGCGCGGTCCGGCTGGCCGCGCTCATGCAGGTCCCGGTCACCTACGTGTGGACGCACGACTCCATCGGGCTGGGCGAGGACGGCCCCACCCACCAGCCGGTCGAGCACTACGCGGCGCTGCGGGCCATCCCCGGCCTGGACTTCGTCCGCCCGGCCGACGCCAACGAGACCGTGGTGGCGTGGCGCACCATCCTCGAGCACAATGACCGCCCCGCCGGGCTCTCGCTGTCCCGGCAGAACCTGCCCGTCTTCGACCGCACCCAGTTCGCCTCCGCCGAGGGCACCGCCAGGGGCGGGTACGTGCTGGCCGAGGCCACCGGCGGCTCCCCCGAGGTCATCTTGATCGGAACCGGCTCCGAGGTGCAGATCGCCGTCGCCGCCCGGGAGACACTGGAAGCCGACGGCGTCCCGGCCAGGGTCGTGTCACTGCCGTGCTGGGAATGGTTCACGGCCCAGGACCGGGCCTACCGCGAACAGGTCCTGCCGCCCGCGGTGCGCGCCCGGGTGAGCGTCGAGGCCGGCGTGCCCATGGGCTGGCGGGAGTTCGTCGGCGACGCCGGCCGGATCGTCGGCCTGGACCACTTCGGCGCCAGCGCCGCCTACACCGTGCTGTACGAGCAGTTCGGCCTCACCGCCGACCGGGTCGTCGCCGCGGCCCGGGAGAGCCTCGCCGCCGCCGCGGCACCCCCGTCCGCCCCGGCTGGCCCGGACAGCGCCGGCGTCCTGCACGCCCCCACCGGCGACCGCTGACCCGCCGTCCCTTTCCCGTCCCCCTAGCCCGGAAGGCAAGGCACCGCTATGGCACCGAACGAGAAGCTGGCCGAGCTGTCGCAAGCCGGGGTCGCCGTCTGGCTCGACGACCTGTCCCGCGACCGCATCCGCGGCGGCGGCCCGCAGTCGCTGGCCGACGGCGGCCTGTACGCCCTGAACGGTCACGCAGGGGGAAACGCTGAGAACCGGACGGTAGCGGGTTCTTCTTCCTTAAGTTCGAAGGTGCTGCCTCATCGGCCTCAAGGAAGATGGACCCTCGGTGGAAGCGTACTGCGCGGTCCCTGCTGATGATCCGTTCGCCGTTTCGCAGGCCCTGTTCAGCGCGCTGACCGCCGGGCTCTCCGGGCCCGCCGCGGCCGCGCTCACGGCCTCCGGGCTGGAAGAGCTCTTGGACGAGCGGATGCGGGAGACGACGCGGCAGCTCCCGCGGGACCGCTACGATCTGCGGGCGCTGCGGGAAGAGCAGCAGGCCGGGAGCATCCCGGGCCGGCGGCGGGCACCGGCGGGATTACCCGCGCACGGCTGGAGACCGGGCACGGCTGACGCGTCGTGCCCGGTGTGCCGGACTTCGCGGTTCACGCCGCTGGGGCCAGGTCAGGCAGGTTCCCGTCGTGGCGCAGACCAGACGATGAGGAAAGCGCAAGACCGGGAGTTCGAAGCGCCCGGCGCAGCACACACGGCACCG
>DAHWEX010000291.1 GCA_027326205.1 Actinomycetota bacterium | reverse complement strand
GGCCGCGGGGCGGCTGCGGCTGCGGGTGGTGCCGGGCGGCTTCGCGACCACGCTGGCACCCGGGCTGCGGGTCGATGGCGTGCGAGTGGCCGGCGAGGAAGGGGCGGCGGTCGCGATCGACGGGCGCACGGCGCGCGCCCTGGGCGCGGCGCTGGGGGTGACGGCCGGCCGGCCCGAGGGGGCCTACGGCGATGGCTCCGGGGTGGGCCTCGACGACGTGCTGGCCGTGGACCCCGGCCAGGCCGAGGCCATCACCGGAGCGCTGGCGCTGGGCCATGACGCGCTGACCGCCTTCGCCCCCGGCGAGGTGCCGGTGCTGTGGCCCGAGCACTTTGACGTGGCCGTCCGCGTGCGGGAGGTGAACTTCGGTGTCTCGCCGGGAGACGGCTTCCTCGGCGAGCCGTACGCCTACGTGGGCGTGTCCGCCGTGCCCGCCGGCGACGCGTTCTGGAACGCCCCGTTCGGCGCGGCCGTCCCGCTGCGCGAACTCGCGGACGTGCGGGCACTGTCCGGGTTCTTCGCCGAAGGCAGCAGGCGGGCCGGGTAAACCCCGAAGCCGGGCGCTACCAGGCGGGACGCAGCGGGCCCGGCCTGACGACGGCCCGGAGCGCCTGCTGGAGGTGGCCGAAGCGCGCCGCCCCGAGTTGCGCGCGCCAGCGCTCGACCGCGTCGGCGGCGGCCTCCTCGGCGGCCCGTGTGCACGCGGCGCCCCTGGCGGTGAGGCCCAGCAGGGACGCGCGGGCGTCGAGCGGGTGCGGGCGCCGGGTCACGTAGCCGCGCTCCTCAAGCTGACGCACGAGCTGGGCGGCGGCCTGCTTGGTGATCCCCAGGTACTCGCCGACGTCGGCGATCGTGGCGTCACCGCCGCTGATGCAGACGAACGCGAAGCCGTGCGCGGGCCGCACGTCGGCGAACCCGCGGCGCGCGACCCCCTCCTGGATGGCGTCCACCAGTTGCGCCGCGAGCAGCAGCGTGTCGGTCGCGACCAGCCAGTTCCCCGGGGCATCCATGGATCTATCTTGACAGATGCTAGACAGTTTGCTTGTCTATTTAGACAAGCAAACTGTCTACTTTTCTGGAGGACCGTAATGTCACTCGTCACCGGCGGCGAAGCCGAGGTCTTCGAGGCGCACGGCGCCCGGTTCAGCTCCTACGCCCGCCCCGCGCTGGGCAGCGACCAGCTCTGCGCCTGGCGGGTCGAGGTCCCGGCGGACTCGCGGGGCGTGCCGCACCGCCCGTCGCGCGAAGAGGTCCTCTACTGCCTCAGCGGCGAACTCGCCGTCACGGTCGACGGCACCAGGCACACCTTGCGGCCCGGCGACGCCGCCCACGTCCCGGCGGGCAGCGAGCTCAGCCTCGACGGCGGCCCGCACGGCGGGGCCGCCCTGACCGCCACCCTGGCCGGCATCGAGGCGGTTCTCCCCGACGGGACCACCCTGCGCCCTCCGTGGGCCGGGTGACACCGAGGCGACGGGTCGCTGAACTTCCGCCGCCGGACGGTCAGCCCGCGCTCCCGTCTCCCGCCGTCCGGGCACCGAACGCCGCGCGGACGGCGGGCATGACGGTCCCGGCGAAGGCGGCCAGGTTGGCGGCCGCCTCGTCCGGGGTGAGGTCGCCGAAGGCGAGGGTGGCCTCGAAGTAGTTGACCGGGGCCCGGCTGACCTGGTCGGTGAGCCTGGCGGCGACGGTCGCGGCGGAGCCGACCAGGGAGTTGCCGTTGGCCATGGTCCGGTCGGTGTCGTAGAGGTGGTCGGCGTTGTGGTTGCCGTTGTCATGCCAGAGCTTCAGGAGCTGCCGGGCGAACACGTCGTTGGCCTTGCGGAACCGCTCGACGGCTTCGGCGTCGGTGCGGCCGATGTAGACGTGCGCGGCGGTGCCGATCCGCGGCGCGGGCCCGGCCTTGCCCGCCTGCCGCCGGGCGTCCCAGTAGGCGCGGGCGGCGGGGACGAACCCGCCGTCGTTCCACCGGCCGACGAAGTTGACGCCGTTCGCGCCGGCCCATGCGGCGGTCGCCGTGTTCGACGAGGCGTACCACAGCGGCGGGTGCGGGCGCTGCACCGGCCCGACCGACAGCTCGACGTCGTAGTCGCGCAGCAGCGTCCCGGCGTGCCGCATCCGGCCGGTGGTCAGGGCGGCGGTGACGGCCTGGAGGGTTTCCGCGTAGCGGGCGCGGGCCTGGCCGGCCTCGATGCCGAAGTAGCCGAGCTCGTACGGGCTGACGCCGCTGCCGACGCCGACGTCGAGCCGGCCGCCGGTGAGCTGGTCGAGGACCGCGATCTCCTCGGCGAGCCGCAGCGGGTCGTACGCCGGCAGGACGTGCACGAGCGCGCCGATCCGCATGACGGCGGTCCGCTGCGACAGGGCGGCGAGGAACAGGTTCGGCGACGGGCAGACCGACAGCGGCGTGCCGTGGTGCTCGGTCACGTGGTAGTGCGCGATGCCCGCCCGCTCCGCCTCGACCGCGAAGTCCAGCCGGCTCGCGATCACCCGCCCCGGGGTGGAGTCGCCCTGGTCGAAGGAGTCGAAGATGCCGAACTCGAAGGTCGTGCCCGCGTCCGATCCCTCCGGGGACCCGTTGCGCGGCGCCTCCTGGCCGCTGGCACCGCCCTTGGCCCGCTCCGCGGGCGGCCCCGGCTGAGTCTTGCTCATGCGCGCTCTCCTCGGCGTCCTTGCCGGGTCTGTCCCGGTGACGCGTGGCTGTACGTATCAGCCAGTATCGCGAGCGGGTAGCCGACCGTCTTCGGAACGGACGCCCAAAGGTTTGCCCTTCGCGCAGTACGCTGCGCACAAGTGCCCGCTGACCGCGCCAGTTTTCCGCCGCGTCCCGCGGGGGCGCCGGTCAGCCGGGCGGCGCGGTGAGTGACCGGAAAGCCTGCCGGGCCTCGTCGCGACGTTCGAAGCCGATCCAGGGCGCGGCGGGGAGATAGATACGCGAAGCATCCGACCGTTCGGTGGAGAGTACATGCGCCCGCACCCCTCCATTTTTAATCTATAGCGCACCCGGGGGCTTGCCGCAAGCCCCCGGTCGTGCCGCATAATCGCAGGCCGGGGCCGGAATCCGCCGTGGCCGCCCCGACGCCCCGGACGTTCTTCCGCCCGCACGCGAACTCAGATCGGAGCTGACAGGGTGAGTCCCCTGACTTCCAGCGCGTTCAACCTGCCCGACGCCCTCGCCGCCAAGGCCAGCCCGGCGCTGATCGCCGGGGACGAGCGGCACTTCGCGGCGATCGCGGAAAGCATGGAGCAGTCGGTCGCCGAACTGTCCGACCGCCTCGCCGCCGAGCTCAGGTCGCCTGGCGGCATCGGGCAGGCGGCGCTGGACCGGGACATGGAGATCCACCGGCTGGGCGCCCGGCTGCGGACGCTGCGCCGCTTCGGCCTCGACCTGTGCCTCGGGCGCATCGTCGCCGCCGGCGGGGCCGGCAGCGGCCACGAGGCCGAGCCCGTCTACATCGGGCGGATCGGCCTGACCGACAAGGCCGGCCGGCGGCTGCTCGTCGACTGGCGGTCCCCGGCGGCCGGGCCGTTCTTCGCCGCGACCCACGGCAACCCGATGGGGCTGGCGAGCCGCCGCCGCTACCGGTGGACCCTCGGCCGGATCAGCGACTACTGGGACGAGGTGTTCACCCCGGGCGCCCTGGCCGGGCACGCCGCGCTCGACGACCAGTCCGCGTTCATCGCGAGCCTGGGCACCGACCGCTCGGACCGGATGCGGGACGTGCTCGGCACGATCGCGGCCGACCAGGACGCGATCATCCGCGCGGGCTCGCGCGGCGCCCTCGTGGTGGACGGCGGCCCGGGCACGGGGAAGACCGTCGTCGCGCTGCACCGCGCCGCTTACCTGCTCTACGCCGACCCGCGGCTGGGGCACCGCCGGGGCGGCGTGCTGTTCGTCGGCCCGCACCAGCCCTACCTGGCCTACGTCTCCGACGTGCTGCCCAGCCTCGGCGAGGAGGGCGTGCGGGTCTGCACGCTGCGGGACCTGCTCCCCGAGGGCGCCGCGGCGGCCGCCGAGCCGGACCCGGAGGTCGCCCGGCTGAAGTCGTCGGCCGGCCTGGCGACCACGGCGATCGACGCGGCCGTCAGGTTCTACGAGCGGCCGCCCGCCACCGGGATGAAGGTCGAGACCCACTGGTCCGACCTCTGGCTCAGCGCCGAGGACTGGGTCGAGGCGTTCGCGGCGGCCGAGCCCGGCACCCCGCACAACGAGGCGCGGCTGCAGGTCTGGGAGGAGCTGCTGGCGATCTTGACCGACAAGTTCGGCGACCAGGACGTGCCGCCGGACCAACTCCGCACGTCACTGCTGCGCAACCAGGAACTGCGCACGGCCTTCAGCCGGGCGTGGCCGCTGCTCGAGGCGCCCGAACTGGTCGGTGACCTGTGGTCGGTGCCCGCCTACCTGCGGCTGTGCGCCCCGTGGCTGCGCCCCGGCGAGGTGCGGGCACTGCAGCGCGGCGACGCCCAGGCCTGGACGGTAGCCGACCTGCCGCTGCTCGACGCGGCCCGGCACCGGCTCGGCGACCCGGAGTCGTTCCGGCGCGAGCGCCAGCGGGCCGCCGCCATCGCCGCGCAGCGCGAGCGGATGGCCCAGGTGGTGGACAGCCTCATCGAGGTGGCCGACGACGAGTACGGCAGCGGCCTGGTGACGATGCTGCGCGGCGAGGACTTCCACGACGCCCTGGTCGACGAGGCCGCGCTGCCGGACGCCGACCGGGACCCGCTGGCCGGGCCGTTCGCGCACATCGTGGTCGACGAGGCGCAGGAACTGACCGACGCCGAATGGCAGATGCTGCTGCTGCGCTGCCCCTCCCGGAGCTTCACGATCGTCGGGGACCGCGCCCAGGCCAGGCACGGGTTCACCGAGTCGTGGCCGCAGCGGCTGGAGCGGGTCGGGTTCGACCAGGTCAGCATGGCGTCGCTGAGCATCAACTACCGGACGCCGGAGGAGGTCATGGCGGAAGCGGAGCCGGTCATCAGGGCCGCGCTCCCGGACGCCAACGTGCCGGTCTCCGTCCGCGCCACCGGCGTCCCCGTCGGCCACGGCGCCGCCGCGGACCTGGGCCGGGTCCTCGACGGGTGGCTCGCCGCGCACGCCGAGGGGATCGCCTGCGTCATCGGCGACGCCGCGTTCCCCGCGACCCCCCGCGTGCGGTCGCTGACCCCGGAACTGGCCAAGGGCCTCGAATTCGACCTGGTCGTGCTCGTCGACCCGCAGCGGTTCGGCGACGGCATCGAGGGCGCGGTCGACCGCTACGTCGCGATGACCCGGACCACCCGGCAACTCGTCATCCTCACGAGTCCCTGAGGCAGACCGCGGCCGGGGCGGCGCCCGCACCGGGCCGGGTCCTAGGATGGTGAGCCATGCGGATACAACGGCGGCTGGTCCGGATGGCGGACGGCCGGGACATCGACGTGCTGACGGCCGGCCCGGACGACGGGCTTCCCCTCGTCGTCCACGAGGGCACTCCCGTCGGCCTGGTGCTCAACGCCAAGCTGGGCAACGCGGCGATCGACCGGGGGCTCCGCCCCGTGCTGACCGCCCGCCCGGGCTACGAGCGCTCGACGCCCCGCCCGGGCCGGAAGGTCGCCGACGTCGCCGCCGACGTGGCGGCCGTCCTGGACGAACTCGGCGCGGGCGAGTTCGTGTCGATCGGGTTCTCCGGCGGCGGGCCGCACACGCTCGCCTGCGCGGCGCTGCTGCCCGGCCGCTGCCTGGCCACCGCGTCCGTGGCCGGCGTCGCCCCCAGCGACGCCGCGGGACTGGACTTCCTGGCCGGGATGGGGCCGGAGAACGTCGAGGAGTTCGGCCTCGCGCTGCAGGGCGCCGCCGCGCTGACGCCGTTCCTCGACAAGGAGGCGGCGGCCCTGCGCGAGGTCACCGGCGAGCAGATCGCCGCCGCGCTCGGCGGCCTCATCTCCGGCGCCGACGCGGCCGCGCTGACCGGGCAGTTCGCCGACGAGCTGGCCGCGGCGCTACGCGCCGCCGTCCGCGGCGGCACCGAGGGCTGGCTGGAGGACGACCTCGCGTTCACGGCCGACTGGGGCTTCAGCCTGGACGCGCTCGCGGGCCGCGCGGCCATCTGGCAGGGCGACCAGGACAACATGGTCCCGTTCGCGCACGGCCAGTGGCTCGCCGCCCACGCTCCCGGCGCCCGCGCCCACCTGGAACCCGGCGCCGGCCACCTCACGATGACCGTCACGGCCATCGACCGCATCCTCGACGACCTCCTCGACCTGGCCGGCCGGCGCCCGTAACCGCTAGGGTTTGGGCCGCCAGCCGGGGCGGCGGCCGAGCAGGGCCACGAAGCGGTCCAGCTGGCTGGCGTCCCGGGGCGCGGGGACCCCGGGGGCGAACGCGGCCCCGGGGCGCAGGCGGGTCTCGTCGTCCGGGACGGCCTCGGCGACCGCGAGGGCCACGGCCAGCA
>DAHWEX010000285.1 GCA_027326205.1 Actinomycetota bacterium | reverse complement strand
AGAGCGTCCGGGGGTCGAACACCTCGATCGATACCCGGTCCTCCAACTGCCCGGCGACCGCCAGCGCGTCGTAAACCAGGTGCCCGATGGCGACGACCGTCACGTCGTGGCCCTCCCGGTGGATCCGTCCGGAGCCGAGCGGCACCGGCACCAGTTCGCCCGGGCTCAGGTCCTCGCGCATCGTCAGCGAGCCGATCGGGGCGAACACCGCCACCGGGTCGTCGTCCCTGATCGCCGAGGTCAGCAGCCCGAACGCGTCGGAGGGGGTGGCAGGCACCACCGTCTTCACTCCGTAGTGGGCGAACAGGCTGTACGGCTCGTCGGAGTGCTGTGCCCCCCAGCCGGGCCGCCAGCCGGCGGCTGGCAGCAGGTAGGTGACGGGGACCCGGCCCTGGCCGCCGCTCATCAGCGAGAACTTGTTGGCCTGATTGGCGATCTGCTCGAAGACAAGCATCAGCAGGAAGGGGATCTGGTACTCGACCACCGGCCGCATGCCCGCCATCGCCGCGCCGGTAGCGAAGTTCGTGAAGCCCTGCTCCGACAGGGGCATCTCCATGATCCGCTCAGGGCCAAATCGGTCGAACATGCCCGCGGTCACGTTGGTGAGCGCGTGCCGCACGTCCTCACCGATCACGAACACCGCGGGATCACGGTCCATTTCGGCGGCAAGTGCGAGGTTCAGAGCTCGGGTGTACGACAGCTTGCTCACCGTGGCACCGTCTTTCCCGCTGGCCTGGCCGCCACACCCAGCCGGGTGCGCAGGCCGGACGCGTACAGGTATTCGCGGGCGTCGGCCGGGTCCGGCTTCGGGCCCGCCAGAGCGAACCGCACGGCCGAGTCCAATGTGGCCTCGACTCCGGCGTCGATCTCGTCCCGCAGGGCCTGCGCTACCCGCCCGGCCTGCAGGGCCAGCGGGTCGCGGGCCTGCCAGGCGGCGACCTCCGCCTGATCGCGGTAGCGCAGCCTGGTCGTGATCTCGAAGGTGTGATGCCCGTGGAACCGGTAGGTGCGGAACTCCAGGAACGTGGGCCCCTGGCCGGCCCGAGCCCGCGCCACGGCGCGGGCAACCGCGGCGTACACGAGTTCGGGGTCCATGCCGTCCACCGACTCCGCCGGGATGCCGAAGGCTTCCGCCCGTCCGGTGATGGAGCCTGCCACGGCCGCACCGACAGGGAGCGTGGTCGCGTACAAGTTGTTCTCGCAAATGAAGACGACGGGTACCCGCCAGAGCGCGGCGAGGTTGAAGGACTCGAGCAGCGCGCCCTGGTTGACGGCGCCGTCACCGAACACGCTGACCGCGACGCGATCGCTGCCCGCACGGGCCAGCGCCCATGCCGCCCCCGTGGCCAGCGGCGCGCCATGTCCCACCGACCCGGACGACCCGAAGACGCCGACGGTGAAGTCGGAGGGGTGAAACGAGCCGCCCCGGCCGCGGGCGACGCCGTTGGTGCGCCCCGCAAGCTCGGCGAGCAGCCGGCCAGGCTCGCTGCCCTTCGCCAGCAGCCGGTCCCGCGGGCCGCCGTGGCTCACCAGGCACGCGGCTGAGGCCTCGGCGAAGAAGGAGGTCTCCGGCACTATCTGCGCCACCCGGGTATACGCCTTCTCCCCGGCCACGACGAGCGCGAGGGCATCGGGGTCGCCGTCGGCGGCAAGGAGCTGCCCGGCCAGGTGAATGGCCTGCAGGCTGGTGGCACAGGCCTGGTGCGTGACCGTGAACGCCACCGCGTGGCCGAGTCCGAGCCGGGCGGAAAGCTCATGAAGCGGGTTCAGCGGGAACGGCGCCACCACCGGCATGCTCCGTGCATAGAGCACATAGCGGATGCGCTGCCGCTGGCTGCGCAGGTTGCTGAGCCGGTCGGTCCCGCACGTCAGCAGGTCGAGGAGCGAGCGGTCCGGATCCCTGCTGACCTCTGACAGCCCGTGGTACCGCTGGAACACCTTGACCTGCATCGGCGTGAGTTCCAGCTCCGGCGCAAGCGACTCGATCGTCACCCGCTGCGCCGGCACGTAGGCGGCGACCTCCGCCAATGCGGTCACCGCGACGCCGGAGCCGTCACCCTCGAACCGGGCAATGACCGTGTCCGTCATAGCATTCCGCCCACCTTCAGCCGTCCAGATGATAACCACACGACCACCATCGGGCGCCAGCGGTGACGGCGGCCGCGCGCCTGGAGTGCCTCGCTCAAGTAGCACGCTGGTCGTCCGCGCTGCCCCGCTCTAGCCTGTGCCTGTGCGTATCGGGTAACGCCGGCCTACAGGAGCAGCGAATGATCGAGACCATCTTCGGGTTCCTCGGCCCCGACGGCACGGGGAAGACAGCGACGTTGCGGGTGCTCGCCGTGGCGGCGCTGACCGCGCTCGGTCTCGCCTGGTCGACGCGCCCGTTCGCGCGCAGCCTGAAGTAGGCCCCGATGACCGCAGAAGCCAGCCGGCAAAGCGCCAGTCCGAATGGCGCCAGCCGCGATGGCAAAGCGCCGCGGCCCGAAGACCTCTACCGGATGATGCGGCTGATCCGCCGGTTCGAGGAGCATGCCCTGGACCTGGTCAAGTCCGGTGAGATCATCAGCGGCATCCACTCCTGCATCGGACAGGAAGGGGTCGCGGCGGGGACCGGCGCCGCGCTGCGCCGCGACGACATCATGCTGG
>DAHWEX010000280.1 GCA_027326205.1 Actinomycetota bacterium | reverse complement strand
GGCCGCGGTCCCGCCAGGACTGCGCCGCGATGCCGGTCCGGGCCCGCCAGCGGCGGTCGGCGGTGAGCGGGCTGGCGCCGAGGACCCGGACCTGGCCTGCTGAGGGCCGCCGGAAGCCTTCCAGGATCTCGACCATGGTGGTCTTCCCGTTTACTGGATTGGGGCTTTTATACCGCATATCGTGGTTGATACCGGGACAAGCAGACATGAAAGGGCGGGCCAGTGCGGGACATCGCAGAGCGGGTTGACGCCGAGTATTCGCGGATCTCGCTGGACAAGCGCGGGGCGGCCGAGGGGGTGGAGACCCAGCAGGCGGAGAACGCCGACGCGGCCGATGAGCTAGGGCTGGTCATCGCACGGAGTTACGTCGATAACGATTTGTCGGCGTTCAGCGGGGTGGAGCGGCCGGAGTACGAGCGGCTGCTGGCGGACATCGCGGCGGACCGGATCGGGACGCTGGTTATCTGGCATGCCAACCGGCTGCACCGCTCGACGGAGGAAGTGAACGCGTTCATCAAGCTGGCTCGCGCGCACAAGGTGCGGCTGTACTCCACGACGAAGGGCGCGTTCTACAACCTGGAGAAGGCGTCGGGCCGTAAGGAGCTGCGTGATGACACCAGCGAGGCGGAGTACGAGTCCGAGCACCGGGGCGAGCGGGTGGCGATCGCCCGCAAGCGGCAGGCCCGGCAGGGCGCGTACGGCGGCGGAGTCCGCCCGTTCGGGTGGGGGGTGGACACCGGGCGGGTGCGGTCGGTGTGCGTGAACCCGAAGGCCCCGCCGATGGACCGGGTGTACGAGGACCGGCTGGTGCTGGACATGACCCGGCACAACGAGGCCGAGGCGGGCGAGATCCGCCGCTGGGCTGATGACCTGCTGTCGGGGGTGTCGATGAACCAGGTGCTGCGCGACCTGGCCGCCCGCCAGGTCCCTACGGTGGCGATGGCCGACGAGCGGACGGTGCGCCGCAACGGAAAGACAGCCGGGCACGCCGGGTGGGGGTCCCGGACCATCCAGCAGATCCTGACCAGTCCCCGCACCTCGGGGCACGTGGTGTACCAGGGCGAGATCGTCACCCGCAACGCCTACCAGCCGATCCTGCCCGACGACGTGCGCCAGGCGCTGATCACGCTGTTCTCCGACCCGGCCCGCAAGACCTCGCCCGGCAACACGCCCAGGTGGCTGGGGTCGCTGATCTACCAGTGCGGCACCTGCAAGGACGGCACGACGATGACGGTGCGGCGCAACAAGTCAGGCACGCCGGTCTACCGCTGCCGCGCGAAAGGGCACTGCCAGTGGCCGGCCGGGCGGGTGGACGCCCACGTGGAAAGCGTCATCATCGAGCGGCTGTCGCGCCCGGACGTCACCGACCTGCTGCCGCGCGAGGCGCAGGTGGACGTGGCGGCGCTGCGCGAGGAGCTGATCGTGACCGAGGCGCGCAAGAAGGGCGCGGCGCAGATGTACGCCCGGGGCACGATCGACGCCGAGCAACTGGAGACCATCACCGCCGAGACCGACCAGGCCACCGGCAAGATCCGCGCCGAGCTGTCGGCCGCCACCGCCAAGAGCCCGCTAGCCGACTTCGCCGCCACCGATGACGCCCGCCGCACCTGGGAAG
>DAHWEX010000274.1 GCA_027326205.1 Actinomycetota bacterium | reverse complement strand
TCCCGTCGGCCGGGCCCGTGCCGGCATCGACAGGGAACGGGGTCGGCATGATCGCCAGCTGCCACGGCACGACGCCGTCACCGGGCACGCAGACCAGCCGGGTCACGGTGAGGATCAGCGGGTTGCCGCGGACCACGAGGGTCGCGCCTGGCTCGAGGCGCAGGCAGCCGACGTTGACCACGTTCATGATGTCGTCGCGGTCATCCAGGCCCCAGTGCCCGCCGCGGACGCTGAGATCCCAGCACTCGCCCGCGGGCACGGTCTTGTGCCTGACGCTCAAGATCCGCGTCGGGAACGGGAAGTGCGCGGCGCCCCTGACCTCGTCCCAGGGGTGGGCCGTCCCCGCGGCGAAGACCGCGGCCTCGAGCCGGTCGTGCACCCCCTGCCCGAGGCTGCGGCGCAGCTCGATGGCCGGGCTGAAGAAGACTCGCTGGCGCCGCTCGCGCTGCCCGGGGGTGGCGGCGGACAGCGCGCGCACGCTGGCGACCGTCGCTAGCCTCGGGTAGCTGACCAGCTCGGCGCCGCCGCGCAGCGCGCCGGGGTCGTGCCCGAGCCGCTCCGCGCGGCTGTCGAACTCGCGTTCCTGGGCGGCGGTCAGCCCCGGCGCCGCGGTGGCACGGGGCACGGTGGTCTCAGGCACGGTGGTCTCAGGCACGGTGGTCTCAGGCACGGTGGTCTCAGGCACGGCTGATGAAGCGGACCGACAGCCCGGTCGTGGGGTCGGCGACCGGCGTGCCCACGGTGGCGCGCCGGGTGTCGCCGCTGAACTGGGCGCAGACGGCGCCCGGAGCGGCCCAGTAGTAGCCGTACACGTACATCTGCTGGTACTGGCCGGAACCGTCGGGCTGGATGGCGCGCTGGCCGCCGAGTTGGGCGTCGAAGCCGGATCGCCCCCCGGCGATCAGCGCCGCGTAGGCGTCGCCGGCGTCGCCGAAGCGGTCGAACAGCGCGGTCCAGTCGGCGGCGGCCGGCAGCGACCACCCGTCGGGCGGCAGCACCCCGGCGCCGTACAGCCGCCCGAAGGTGGCCTCGTTGGCCGGGTCGTCGCCGTAGTCGTAGCTGCCCTGGCCGGGGTAGACGTAGTTCTCAAGCATCCAGAACGTGTCGCCGATCAGCGCCGTCCGGTAGACGTGGCCTGCCGCGTCGACGACGTAGGAGACCTGCGCGTACGCGGTGAACTGCTGGCTGTTGAGGTAGCCGCCGCCCGCGTCGAACGCCTGCAGCGTGCAGAAGATCGCCTCGCTGGCGCGCGGCGCGGGGACGGTCACCGTCGCGGCGTCGTAGTCCAGCGGCTTGAGCGGCACCGGGTAGCTCTTGCGCACCGGCGCGGTGGCCGCCGAGGAGGTGAGCAGCTGGACGCTCGCCACGTCGAGCATCGCCCAGCGCAGCGGGATCTTGACCCGTTCGGCCGGATCGGTGACCGGGATCACCGGGTCTGAACCCGAGAAGGACAGCACCCCACGGGTGGGCGGCGGGTCGACCTTGACGATGTCGAGCACGTACAGCTGCGGATCGTAGGCGGTCTGCTCGTCCTTGGCGAAGCCGGAGCACAAGACGAGCATCTGGGTGTGACCGGTCGGGGTGATCGAGACGATGCCCGAGAAGGAGAAGGTGACGTTGGCCTCGTCTCCGCCGGCCGGCCCGAGCAGCGTGAAGTTGTTCTGCGACGGCGTCAGCATCCATGCGGGGTGCGCCTGCTCGCCGTCCCAGCGCGGGTTCGCGCCGGTCCACGGCGACTGCGCGTTCGCCAGCCCGACCTTGATGTTCCAGGCCGAGCCGAGCGGCGGCCCGGTGACCGGGTCGTAGCCGTCGGGCGCGAGCGCGCCGCTGGTGTTGCCGTAGACGAACGAGACGGACACCTGCGGGTTCCCCGCCCGCGCCGCCCCGGTGGCCAGCGCGGCGGCCCCGGTGTTCTTCAGCGTCAGGTACACGGTGTTGCTCAGCGGGTCGCCCGCCGACGCCGACCGCAGCACGCTGCCCTGGTTGTCGAGCGTCACCTGGAGCACGTCGGACAGCGTGAGGTTTCCCGGCTTGGGCGGCTCGGCGGCGGCGAGCGGCGGGTCCATCTCGAGCGGCAGGTTGCCGTTCATGTTCTCCGGCACGATCGCGACGTAGCTGGATCCCGCCGGTCCAGCGGGCACGGCATCGGTGATGGTGAAGGCCAGCGTGGCGCCCGCGGCCCAGGTGCCGGCCCGGGTGCAGGAGATGTCGATGATCAGCGGGTTCGCTGGATCCGGCGTTCCCGCCCAGCCGTCCGCCGTCACGCGCATCGCCCGGATCTGCTGCGCGGTGAAGAAGGCGGTCGGCGGGTAGACCGCGAACGTCGCCGCGGCCGGGCCGGCCGCGAGCGCGATGTCGGCGCCGCTGTTGTTGACGAGCTCGATCAGCAGCGAGTTCGGCTGGCCGATCCGGACGAGCGCCGCGCGGGCGCCGGGGTTGATGACGTCGTATCCGATGGGAGCGTCGGTCAGGGCCACGTCAGCCTCCGTTCTGGCCGTCCTCGGCCGGGGCGGGGTCCGGTATCAGGTCGAGCCAGCCCTCGAGCAGGCGCTGCGGGCTGTAGCCGTAGGCGGGGACGTCGGGCGCCGCCTGCTGGCCGAGCGGCGCGGGCGCGGCACCCGGCGCCACCCAGGACCAGCCGAAGCCGGCCACCGCGGGCAGCGGCACGCGCAGCCCGCGCTGGCCCGCGAGCAGCGGCCGGGCGGTGAAGGTGACCGCGAGCCGCTGCGCCGCGCGCAGGTACTGGTCGGGCGGGATCCGCATGCTCACGGTCGGCAAGATCCCCGTGGTGGCGTGCACCGGCGCCCGGGGGTCCACGATCGCGGTCAGGGTCAGCGGCGGGCCGTTGAGCGTCAGCTGCACGGTGCCTGGCTCCGGCCGGAGCACGCCGTTGCCGCCGCCGACAGGCGCGGCCGCGGAGTACACGACGGAGTAGGGCGGCTGCCCGGTGCCTTCCGGCAGGAACGCCACCAGGCCGTCGTCGATGTCGGTCAGGTCGCCGAGCCGGAGCGGGATGCGCACCTGGTCGAGACCCGCGCAGGTGTGCGCCTGGCGCTCCGCGTAGTCGTACCACTTGGCCTCCACCGCCTGGGCCAGGGCGCTGTGCCCGGGGGTGTTGGCCTGGCTGGCCGGAAGCACGCCGCCCGCGGTGCTTACCGAGGTGACCATGCGGGCGACCGCGAGCGGCCGGCCGATAAGCACCGACAGGGACACGTCCTGGGCGTAGCCCGCCGGGTTGATGAACTGGTCGGACCGTTCGAACGCGGCCATCAGGTCGGTCAGGAAACCGGCCGGGCGCTGGCCGATGAACCGCATCAGGTTCGCGAGATGCTCGTTGACGTGCGCGATGTCGCGCTCGAGGTCGTCGCCTGGGTTGGCGGTGTTGCCCGCCCGCGTGCGGTACCTGCTCGCGCCGTGCTCGAGTCCGAACGAGCCGACCGGGCTGCCGTCCGCGTCGTAGCAGGCCAGCGACACGTCAAGGTGGTTGGGCACGATCCAGCCGCAGACTGGCGAGGTCGCCGGGTGGTCGTTCACCTCGACGAAGTCGGTCGTGACCCCGGGCACCGCCTGGTTGTGCGCGGCCGAGAGCCAGTGCGCGTCGACCCGGCTCGGCGCCAGCACGCGCGGCGGCAGGTAGGCCTTCCCCGCGTTGGCGGTGTCGCCCGCGGCCGGCGCCAGCCCGCCCGACGTCGTGACCGTCAGCGCGCCGCTCTGGGTCGGCTCCGCCGTGGTCAGGTTCATCACCTGGCCGAACGCGTCGATAATGGTGACCTCGCGCAGCTCGACGAAACCCGAGCGCAGCGGGCCGTAGTTGTAAAGCGCCGCGCTGCCGGTGGAGATGGCGGTCAGCGCGTTGAAGCCGGTGTCGTACCAGTTGTCGCCCGGCGTCGCGATCGCGGCGCCGTGGATGGCGTCGGTGACCAGGTCCGGCGTGCGGACCAGGTCCTCGACCGGGAGCTGCGGGATCGGCACGCGCAGCGTCTGGACGAGGCTGAACGTGTCGAGCGCCTGGGACATCACCTTGCGGCCGGCGAAGTCCGCCCGGGCGCGGGCGAGTGCCGGGTCGGCGGCGTCGCCGGAGAACTCGGCGACGTAGCGGTCGATCTGCTCGGTGAGGCCGACGAACGGCTTCTTCGACAGCACGACCGCGCCCGTGTAGTCGACCGGGTGCCCGGTGGTGAAGCTCGCCGGCACCGGGTACCCGAGGTCGGTCTGGTCCGCGTCGAGGCTGAACCTGGCGCTCAGCGTGCCCGGCTCGTAGCTGCCGCCGTCACCGCGGGCGAGCGGGTCGAGCCGTACCTTCCAGGTCATCCAGACGGGCAGGAACGGGTCCGCCCGCCTCGCGGAGAACTCGGGCAGCGCCGCCTGGGCGGTCCAGCCCACCGCGTCGGGCGGCAGCGCCGTCCCCGCCGCGTTCGTGAACGTGACCGTGAGCTGCTCCGGCACCGTGACGGCCTGCTCCGGGTTGACGGCGCGCCGGTACCCGGCGGTGTGCACCACGGCGAACAGGCCGCCGGAGGCCGGCGGGTCGAGCGGGCTCTGCCCGCCCACGGCGGCGGCGACCGCGGCC
>DAHWEX010000263.1 GCA_027326205.1 Actinomycetota bacterium | reverse complement strand
GTCCTGAGCACGGCGCCCTTCGAACGAGCGGGGCCGGCGCGCCAGCAGGCGCGCCGGCCGCCGGCCGGCGCCGGGCGCAATAGGATGCGAAGGGTGACGGACACGCTGCTTCTTCTCGACGGCCACTCGCTCGCGTACCGGGCCTGGTTCGCGCTCCCCGTGGAGAACTTCGCGACCACCACGGGCCTGCCGACGAACGCCGTCTACGGCTTCACCGCGATGCTCATCAACGTGCTGCGGGACGAGAAGCCGACCCGCGTCGCGGTGGCGTTCGACCGCGGCGAGCCGACCTTCCGCCACGAGCAGTACGTCGAGTACAAGGCGGGCCGGACCAAGGCGCCCGACGAGTTCCGCGGCCAGATCAGCCTGATCTTCGAGGTGCTCGACGCCCTCGGCATCAGGCACCTGTCCGCCCCCGGCTACGAGGCCGACGACATCATCGCGACGCTGGCGACCCGTGCCTCGGCGGCCGGCGACGACGTGCTCATCGTCACCGGCGACCGGGACACGTTCCAGCTCATCGACGACCACGTGACGGTGCTGTACAACAGCCGCGGCGTCTCCGACATGAAGCGCTACGATCCCGCGGGCCTGCTGGAGAAGTACGGGCTGACCCCCGCCCAGTACCCGGACTTCGCGGCCCTGCGCGGCGACCCGAGCGACAACCTCCCCTCGATCCCCAGCGTCGGCGAGAAGACCGCCACGAAGTGGATCGTCGAGTACGGCTCGCTCGAGAACCTCGTCAACCGGGCCGGCGAGGTCAAGGGCAAGGTGGGCGACGCCCTGCGCGAGCACCTCGGCGACGTGATGCGCAACCGCCAGCTGACCACGCTCCTGCGCGACCTGCCGGCCGACGTGGTCGGCGCCGACCCGGCGGACCTGGCGCCGAGCCCGTGGAGCCGGGACACGATCCACCAGCTCTTCGACACCCTCCAGTTCCGCGTCCTGCGCGACCGGCTTTACCAGACCTTCCCCGACGGCCTCCCCGGCGCGGCGCCCGCCCCCGGCGCGGCCGCCGTCCCGGCGGACCGGGACAAGGCGGGGTTCGAGGTCGAGGCCTCCGTGCTCGGCCCGGACGAGGTCGCCGGCTGGCTCGCCGGGCACGAGTCCGCCGAACGGGCCGGGCTTGCCCTGGACGGCTCATGGGCCAGCGGCCGGGGCACGGTGCGGGGCCTGGCGATCGCCACCCCGGACGGGGCCGGCGCGTACATCGACCCGGTACAGCTCACCCCGGCCGACGAGCGGGCCCTGGCCGGCTGGCTGGCCGCGACGGACCGCCCCAAGGTGCTGCACGACGCCAAGGGGCCGATGAACGCCCTGGCCGCGCACGGTTACCCGCTGGACGGCCTCACCTCCGACACGGCGCTCGCGGCGTACCTGGCGCTGCCCGGGCAGCGGACGTTCGACCTGGCCGACCTCTCGCTGCGCTACCTGGGCAAGGAGCTCGGCGCGGCCGCCGGCGGCAACGTGCAGCTGACCCTGGACGGCTCCGGCGAAACGGAGGCCGCGCTCGCCCTCGTCCAGCGCGCGGCCGCCACCCTCGACCTGGCCGCCGCCCTGGACGAGGACCTGGGCAAGCGCGGCGCGACCCGGCTGCTGCACGAAATCGAGCTGCCGCTGGTGTCCCTGCTCAGCCGGATGGAGCGGACCGGCATCGCGGCGGACTCCCGTCACTTCGCGGAGATGTCCGCGACGCTGTTCGGCGAGGTCAAGGCGGCCGAGCAGGCGGCCTACGCGGTCGTCGGCCACGAGTTCAACCTCGGCTCGCCCAAGCAGCTGCAGGAAGTCCTGTTCACCGAGCTCGGCCTGCCGAAGACGAAGAAGATCAAGACCGGCTACACGACCGACTCCGAGGCGCTGACGAACCTGCTGGCGACCACGGGCCACCCGGTGCTGGAGCACCTCATGCGCCACCGGGACGTCAGCAAGCTCAAGTCCTTCGTGGACATCCTGGCCCTGGCGACCGGGGAGGACGGGCGCATCCACACGACGTTCAACCAGACGATCGCCGCGACCGGTCGGCTGAGCTCCACCGACCCGAACCTGCAGAACATCCCGATCCGCACCGAGGCCGGCCGCCGGATCCGCGAGGGCTTCGTCGTCGGCCCCGGCTACGAGACGCTGCTGACCGCGGACTACTCGCAGATCGAACTGCGCATCATGGCCGACCTGTCGGGGGACCAGGCGCTGATCGAGGCGTTCGAGTCGGGCCACGACTTCCACGCGGCGACCGCGTCCCGCGTCTTCGGCTGCGACCCCGCCGCGGTGTCGCCCGAGCAGCGCGCGAAGATCAAGGCGATGAACTACGGCCTCGCCTACGGGCTGTCCGCGTTCGGCCTGTCGAACCAGCTGCGGGTGTCGGTCGAGGAAGCGCGCGGCCTGATGGAGGACTACTTCAAGGAGTTCGGCGGCGTCCGCGACTACCTGCAGTCCGTCGTCGCCCAGGCCCGCCTCGACGGCTACACGTCCACGATCATGGGCCGCCGCCGCTACCTGCCCGACCTGACGTCCGACAACCGGCAGCGCCGCGAGATGGCCGAGCGGATGGCGCTCAACGCGCCGATCCAGGGCTCGGCCGCCGACGTGATCAAGGTGGCGATGCTCCGCGTCGCCGCCGCCATGGCGGCGGCGGGCCTGCGGTCGCGGATGCTGCTGCAGGTTCACGACGAGCTGATCTTCGAGGCCGCCCCCGGTGAGCTCGGCGCGCTGACCGCGCTGGTGAAAACGGAGATGGGCGGGGCGGCCGACCTGCGCGTTCCGCTCGAGGTCTCCACCGGCACCGGGCGGAGCTGGGCCGAGGCGGCCCACTGAGCCGGGGAACCCGGGTCGCGCGCTCCCATGGCGGGTTACCCGCCCGATGGCGAAAGCGCCGTTGCATCGGGCGCGTCACCCGCTCTGTCTGCCGGGGACGCCCCCGTGCCCCCGGGTGTGCGGCGCGGGGCGCCTCACGGGGAGGCGGACGGGCGGGGGCGGCGGTGAAAGGCGTCACCGTTCCGTGTGCGCAATCTGTGATGTTCGTCAGGGTCAAGCCCCCGTACCCGCGGGCGCGGCGCGGGGCGCCTCACCGGAATGGGCGGGGCCGACGGCGAAGAGCATCACGGGATCGGGCCTGTGACCTGCGATGTCCTCCGCCGGAACGGCCCGTCGCGGCTCCCGTGGTACCGGCGCGGAGGGCTGAGCGCCTCTTAAGCTTTCCTGTAGCATGCCTCAAGGTTTTTGCGGCTGTTGCCAAGCTGTAGCCGTGTTCAATTGACCAGCCAACCAGAACTACATACCCTGAACTCTGCGCTGTGTCCTCGTGCGGTCTTGTTGCCGCCACCCGGTCTCCCTCGCGGAGGCCGGCTGGTTGTAAGACCGCCGGGGCGTGCTAGGCCGCGACCCGGCCAGGCAAGTCCCGCGCGTTCACTGCTGAGTTGCGCGGCGCGCAACATTCAATCCTGTCCGCATCCGGAGCCCACCAACTCATGACGAGCAGCACGCAAGCCACCTCGACCCCCAAGGTAGCGATTAACGACATCGGGTCTGAGGAGGCATTCCTCGCCGCGATCGATCAAACCATCAAGTACTTCAACGACGGCGACATTGTCGAGGGGACCGTCGTCAAGGTCGATCGAGACGAGGTTTTGCTCGATATCGGCTACAAGACCGAGGGCGTCATACCGTCCCGCGAACTGTCGATCAAGCACGATGTCGACCCGCACGAGGTCGTGAGGACCGGCGAGCACATCGAGGCGCTTGTCCTCCAGAAGGAGGACAAGGAAGGCCGGCTGATCCTCTCCAAGAAGCGTGCCCAGTACGAGCTGGCTTGGGGCACCATCGAGGCGATCAAAGAACGCGACGGTGTCGTTTCCGGCCCGGTCATCGAGGTGGTCAAGGGCGGTCTCATCCTCGACATCGGCCTGCGGGGCTTCCTGCCGGCCTCTCTGGTCGAGCTGCGGCGGGTCCGTGACCTGGCCCCCTACATCGGCCGGACCCTCGACGCCAAGATCATCGAGCTCGACAAGAACCGCAACAACGTGGTCCTGTCCCGTCGGGCGTGGCTCGAGGAGACCCAGCGCGAGCAGCGCGACGAGTTCCTCACCAACCTCAAGCCGGGCGAGGTGCGCCGCGGTGTGGTCTCGAGCGTGGTCAACTTCGGCGCCTTCGTGGACCTCGGTGGCATGGACGGCCTCATCCACGTGT
>DAHWEX010000245.1 GCA_027326205.1 Actinomycetota bacterium | reverse complement strand
TACGCAATTTTGCGCGTCGGCCAGTTTCGCCCAGGTACCGATGCTCTTGGCATGGTCGATGAGTTCCTGTCCGCGCGGACGCATCATTCCCAGTTCGATCATCTTCTGCGCACGCTGCCGGTTGACCCGGCCCCAGGTGCTGTTGGGATTGCGAGGGGTAAAGCACAAGTAGCAGCTTTCCCGGTCACGCTTGATGGCCTTACTGTCGACCCACCCGTAGCACAGCGCGTGCTCGATGGCGTCGTGAAAACGAACGCTCGTCGTCCTGCTGCCTTTGTTGTAGACGATGAGCCAGACCCTATCCATGGAGTTGCAATTGTCTTCCAGCCAGGCCCGCCACTGCGCGAGGTCCTTGGCGTACAGCGTTGGCGCGCCGTTGACCGTTTCCACCAGTGCTCCCCCAAGATGTCCTAGATCCAGCCGTCGAGAGCCCGCATGAACTCTTCGTGATGGCCATACCACACACTATGATCGGCGCCCGGGACCGAGCGCACGAGCAGCCCGCGCTGCTCAAGGCGCGCGATCGCTTCAGGAGGCACGTTCCTGCTGGGATCGGAGCGGATCATCAGCGACGGCACGTTAGCCGGAGGCGTGTAGTCCTGACCCGCCGCGCTGGCGAGCAGGCTCACCGCGGTCGGAACATCGAACAACTGCGCGGCCTCGGCCTCAACGGTCCGGTCCCGCTCCTTCCAGTCGGGCCGCTGCTGCCGCAGGCGCTCGAGCGTCCGCCGGCTCCGCGCCGCGGCGTAGGCAGAGCTCAGGGCATCGGCGTCGATGTCGGCCCGGCTGGGGCCGAACGGGGTGTCGATGTAGACGACCCGCTCCGGCTCCAGTCGGCTGAGCGCCGCGGCCAGGATGAAGGCGCCCATCGAGTGGCCCACCGCGAGCGCGGGCCGCCCCGGCACGGCGTCCAGCAGTGCGGTAGCGAAGAGGTCACGTCGGCGTCCGGGCACCTGTGGGGTTCCAGAACTCGGCCACCAGCCCTGAAATGGACTTTTAGGCGGCTCGCTCGTATTCGCTGATGAGGCCGCCGAGGACCGGCCGACGCTTGATCCGCTCCTGAGAAAGGTCCGCGGCCGGGTGGTCGGGCCAGGGCGGGCGGCTGCGGTGGGGTCGCCGCCCGTTGTAATGGGTCTCGTACTCGGCCAGGACCGCCCGCAGATGCCGTCCGCCGAAGATGAGCATCCGGTCGGTGAGCTCTGTCCTGGCGGTGAGCACGAACCTTGCCGCGTAAGCGTTCGCCCGCGGGCTGCGGGCCGGGATCTTCACGGCCTTAATGCCGACGTCGGCCAGGACTGCGTCGAACGCGCCGGGGAACTGCCCGGCCCGATCGCGGACCAGGAACCGGAAGTCCGCAGCGCGATCACCCAGGTCCATCAGCAGGTCGCGGATCTGCTGAGTGGTCCACGGCCCGTCGGGATTCGCGGTGACGCCGAGGATGCGCACGTAGCGGGAGCCGACCTCCATGACGAACAGGCAGTACAGGCGCTGCAGGGTCACCGCGCACTCCACGTGGAAGAAATCGGTGGCGAGCATCGTAGCTGCCTGGGCGTGCAGGAACTTCCGCCAGGTCGTGTCAGTACGCCGTTCCGGTGCCGGGGGAATCTTCAGGGCCTTGAGGACCCGGCGGATGGTGGACGCGCTGACCCGGTGGCCGAGCTTAAGCATCTCGCCTTGGATCCTCTTGTAGCCCCAGCCGTCGTTCTCGGTGGCGAGCCGCTCGATGAGCGCGGCGACCTCGGCGCTGACCGGCGGCCGTCCCCTCCGGTGCGGGTACGTCCACTTGCGGGTGACCAGGCGGCGGTGCCAGCGCAGGACGGTGCCGGGGGTGACCAGCCGGTGCGCTCGCAGCCGTGTCGGCAGGAGCCGGATCAGCACGGCGAGCACCGCGCGGTCTGCCCAGTCGAGCCGAGGCCGGGGATTGGCGCGGCGCAAGACGGCGACTTCGTGCCGCAGCACGAGAAGCTCAGCGTCCTTGGATGCCGATGACCGGCCGAGCAGGACCAGCCAGCCGCAGACCCGGACGAAGATGAGGTAGAGCAAGCGCAAGGACACGAATGATCATGATGCCCGACAGCTGACACTGGCCATTACCGCAGCTCACAGGGCACGCAGACTTCTGGCACCCCACAGGCCATCGTGGCAGGTCACAACGTATTCAGACTGCTGGCACCTAACAAGTCGATTGATCCGACTTCTATCAAGTCGAAGTCGATTAGATCGAGGTATGATGAATCAACATCGAACAGATCGGATGTTGGGACATTCAATTGGAGTTCACCGGACGCGCGGCTGACCTAGCCCTCCTAGACGACCGGCTGAAGCTCATCATCGAGGGACGGGCCGCGAATCATGGTGCCGCCGTCATCGTGACGGGCCGACGGCGTGTCGGCAAGTCCCGGCTGGTGCAGGAGTTCTGCGACCGGTCCGGGTTGCCGTACATGATCTTCCAAGCGACCCTCGGCCTCCCGGCTGCTATCGAGCGGGCCGAGCTCGCGGCCGCTATCGGGCGTTCCACCCTGCCGGGCGCGGACCTTGTGGCGGGCCTGCGGGCCACGAACTGGCTCCAGGCGCTGCGCGCCCTCGCTGCCGCGATCCCGGACAACCGGCCATCCATCGTCGTCATCGACGAGGTGCCCTGGCTCTCGGCGCAGGACCGCTCGTTCGAGGGGGCACTCCAGACGGCCTGGGACCGCGACCTGTCGGCCAAGCCGCTCCTGCTCATCCTGGTCGGCAGCGACCTGTCGGTCATGGACGCTCTGACGTCCTATGGCCGTCCGTTCTTCGGCCGGGCACCCAAGATGACCGTCAGCCCGCTGCACCTGGGCGACGTCGCCGCCATGACCGGGCTCGGTGCCACCGATGCCATCGACGCACTGCTGCTGACCGGGGGATTCCCGGAGATCACCCAGTCCTGGTCGCCAGGCATGACTCGCAGGGACTTCCTGCGGGAGTCGCTGTCGTCCCCGCTCTCGCCCTTCCTCGCCGCCGGCGAGCTCACCATCTCCAGTGAATTCCCGGGCACGACGTCCACCTACGCTGTCCTGCGGGCCATCGGCGGCGACGCGCGGACGTTCACCGCCATCGCCCAGTACGCCGGCGGGGAGGCTCCGATGTCTCCCGGCACCCTGACGCCCATCATCCGCACCCTGCTCGCCAAGAAGGTCCTCGC
>DAHWEX010000229.1 GCA_027326205.1 Actinomycetota bacterium | reverse complement strand
AGAGGCGCGGATGGGCAGGCAGACAATCCTGACTCGCGACGATCCGCCACTGTTTTGGGCAGTCCTCGACGAGATGGCGCTTCGTCGCGAGATCGGCAGCCCCACGATCATGTGCCATGCACTTCTCCACCTGGCAGCCATGGCGCAGTTGCCAAACGTCACCATCCAGGTGATTCCCGCTGCGGGCAAGTATCACGTTGGCCTCCAGGGCGCCTTCATCATCGCGGAGAAGTTCGGTGCCCTGGCCAGCGCATTCACCGAGGACGCCGACGACGGGCATACGACCGACGAAGTCGGGATGGTAAACAGGTTGTCGGTGCGGTTCCGCCACCTTCAGACTGTGGCGACGGCATCGGACGAATCGCTCGGCTTGATTGAGAGGATCGCGGAGACTCATGAACACCTGGCGCAAGTCGAGTTACAGCGGCAGCAGCGGCAACGACTGCGTCGAGGTGGCCAAGCCCGACAGCACCGTCCTGGTCCGCGACACCGCCGACCGCGACGGGTCCGTGCTGGCTGTCGACGCGGTGGCCTGGCAGCACTTCACGGCGTCGCTCCGCTAGCAGTCCGGCGGAAACGACCGAGCGCATTACGGAGGAATCGTGGACAGCATGAGCACCTGGCGCAAGTCGAGTTACAGCGACAGCAGCGGTAACAACTGCGTCGAGGTGGCCAAGCCCGACAGCGCCGTCCTGGTCCGCGACACCGCCGACCGGGACGGGTCCGTGCTGGCTATCGACGCGGTGGCCTGGCAGCGCTTCACGGCGTCGCTCCGCTAGCAGTCCGGCGGAAACGACCGAGCGCATCACGGAGGAATCGTGGACAGCATGAGCGCCTGGCGCAAGTCGAGTCACAGCGACAGCAGCGGCGGTGGCCCGCCTACCGAATCGGACGCCAGCCGGCCTGAGCCGGAAAACTTTTCCGGCTCAGGCCGGCTATAGAGCGTTTTGTCCTTTATGCGCCGGCGAGCAGGGGCGGGAGGCTCGAAGCCACCGACCGTTCGGAATAATGCATTTCCGCCGCGGCGATAAGCGCGCCGAACAGTCGCGGGTCGTCGCCTTGCTCCGGGTGCCATTGCACGCCGACGAGGAATTCGCCGGAGGTGGTGGACTCGATGGCCTCGATGATCCCGTCATCGGCCCACGCGACCGCGGTGAGGCCGGCGCCGACCAGGTCGACCGCCTGGTGGTGATGGGTCGGGACCTCGAAGTACTCGCCGCCGGGCAGGATCGAGGAGACGATCGTGCCGCTGGTGACGCGCACCTTGTGCTGGCCGAAGCCGGCGGCGGACCCGTTGTGCAGTTCGTGGCCGACCAGGTCGGGAATGTGCTGGTGCAGGCTGCCGCCGCAGGCGACGTTGAGCATCTGCGCGCCGCGGCAGATGCCGAGCAGTGGAACGCCCTGCCGGACGGCCGCCTCGGCCACCGCAAGCTCCCACGAGTCCCGGTCGGGCACGTTGGCATCCGTCTTCGGGTGCCTCGCCGCACCGTAGATCGCCGGGTTGATGTCGCCCCCGCCGGCGATGACAATGCCGTCAAGAACCGCTACGGTCGCCTCGGCCTCGGACACGTCCCCGCCAGGCGGGAGCAGAACCGGACGACCGCCGTTGTTCCTGATGGACGTCACGTACGTCCATGGCAGCAGGGCACCTTCCTCTGACCAGCCACGCCAGTCGGCGCTTGTGTGGTACATGGTGATGCCAATAGTCGGCGCCATTTGTCCCCTTCGTGGTGAATAAAGCGCACCGAACCGCCTTCGAAATCCCCTTGGCCGACCCCGGAGGTGACTCCCCGGAACCTCCGCGCGTGCGGCCAGTCAGTAGGGGAAGGCGGGCGAGTTGCCGAAAACTGAGGTTACTAGCGTTGCGCCCGCCATTGGTGCCGATCACGGATACTACTGACCGTAACCGACGTTATGAGAACGCCGAGCGGACGCGGGAAGTTCCCGGCTGACCCCTCCGGCGCAGTATTTTCTTCCCCCAGGCAAACCGGCATGCGTAACTTCTTTCTCTGCCGTCGCGTGAGTCACGCGCTGTGACAGCGGCCGTCCGGGGCGGCTAGCGCCACCAGGGGCGCTGGCGAATCTCCGCCATGTGCAGCGCCGGCTCGCTCACCGACCGGGCGCTGCTGCTCAGGTGGTGCAGGTGCTCCTGAACCCAGAGCAGGTGCGGGTGCGGCAACTGGTGCGCCGGCGCGGTGGCCGCCGCCGGGACGTCCCCCTCGTGCCGCGGCACCGCCGGGCCGACCGGCGTGGGCGGCGGGACCGCCGTCAGCTTCCCGCGGCCCGGCCGGCTCACCTCGTCGGCGATCGCCCGGTAGAAATCGGCCAGGCCCGCCGCGACCGAGCGGAGCGCGATGCACGCGGGCGCGCCCGCGAACCCCTGCGAGCCCTCCAGCGGCAGGCACGCGCCGCCGAAGCCCGCCTGGTCGGCGGGCGGTACCGTGCGCAGGCTCGCCAGCGTGTAGGCGGTCAGCCGCAGCCGGGAGGAGGCGTTGACGAGCGTCCACAGGTCTTCCTTGCTCACCCGCTTGCTGCCCTGCTCGGTGAGGTAGCCGCGCACCGCGTCGTCCAGCCGGGCGGCGGCGGTCGTCGCGGTCAGCGCGGCGCCCGGCGGGACGAGCAGTTCGCTGAGCGCCCACTCCACGGCCTCCCGCAGGTAGGCCCCGCCGGAGCGGAGCGCGTCGGCGAGGTCGGCGGCGACCACCGCGGAGGTGCCGCGCGGCCAGAACAGCACGCCGGCCACCAGGCTCACGGCGCAGCCCATCGCCACGTCCTCGATCCGCAGCAGTCCCACCGTCCAGCCCACCGGCTGCAGCAGGTTGAACAGCACGACGATCACCACGGTGAACGCCGCCTGGCCGACAAGGAACGGCGTCGTGCCGGGCGCGTACGCGGCGATGAAGACGGCCACGGGCAGCACCGCCCACAGGGCACCGGGGCTGGTGCCGATCGCCACGAGCAGCGCCGCCCCGGCCACGAAGCCCGCGACGGTGCCCGCCAGGCCGCGCCAGGCCGTCGCCCCGGTCGCGGCGGCGCTCGTGCGCAGCAGGGAGACCACGCCGAGCACCACCCAGAACCCGTGCTGCACCCCGGACAGGTCCGCGACGGCGACGGCCGCGGCGATCGCCACCGCGCCGCGCAGCGAGTTGAGGAACCAGACGGAGCGCACCGTCGCGTGCCGCCTGATCAGCGCGACCGCGCTCGACAGCCCGGCGATGCCGCTGGTGGAGGCGAGCTGCTGGAACGCCGACTCGACGCTGACGCGTCGGGCGGCGATCAGCGCCTCGGCGGCAGCGCTCCGGGCGACCACCGCGAGCCCCTGCGCGTGCACCGCCCGCGCGGCCGCGAGCCGGGAGTCGGGCTCGCCCGCCCCGCCGGACAGCGCGCGCAGGTGCCCGGCCGAGGCCTCGCGGGCCGCCTCAAGCCCCGCGAAGTCGGGGGCGGCGCGCTGGCCGGCGAGCAGCGCGCGCGTGTCGTCGAAGAGGTCCGCGGCCTTGCGCAGCAGGTTCTGGTCGGGGGCGCAGCCCTGGCTGAGGTCGATGTGGCCGTCGAACGCGTCGCCGGCCTGCGTCGCGCCCCACTCAAGCAACTGGACGAGGCTGGACAGCGCCTGGTCGGATGCGGCCAGCCCGGTCGGGCGGAACGGCGCGGCGGTGAACGCGGCGCGCAGCCTGCCGCGGGCGGCGGTCATCGCCTCCGGGTCGGTTGGCTGGCCGGCCGCCGCGGCGCGCACCCGGCTGGCGAGCTCCCCGGCGAGCTCGGCGGCCGCGCCGCGCAGTCGGCTGCCCGGGTTCGGCGGCGACAGCAGCAGCACCGCGATCGTGGCGGCGGCGGACACCAGCCACCAGCCCTCCAGCCTGCTGCCGATGGTGGCCGCGCCGCCGGCCGAGGCGACCGGGAGCACGTAGGCGAACATGGTGGCGGTGGCGCCCGAGGCGGCGTTCGGCCCGCCGATCCCGGCGAAGAAGATCGCGAACGCGACGGGAACGGTGACGACCACCGCGAGCCAGGTCGTCCCGCTGACCAGGGTCCCGATGACCAACACCGCGCTCCCGGCGACGGCGAGCCCCAGGTGCGCGGTGAGCTTGTCCCGCCAGGTCCCGCCGAAGCCGGCGATCACCAGCGTGGCGAACCCGCCGAACGTCGCGAACAACGCCATCTGCGGGTCCGCGACGACCTTGTAGGCGATCGCGAGGATGGACGGGATCACCACCATCGCGCGCACCGCGCGCAGGGCCGCCGCCCGAGACCAGGCGGGCTTCCACCAAGGTTGTGCCATGCGCACGAGCCTAGGGAGCCGAGCGGCAGGTATCCACCGGTTTCATCGCGCGTTAACGGCCCGCCCCGGAAACTTACCGTGACCCTACCCCCGCCGCTGGCGGGCATGGCTACGGCTCGTCGGGGCTGCGGAGCTCCACCTCGACGGTCAGCCCGCCGCCCGGCGTGTCGGCGAGCCTGATGCTCCCGCCGTTCGCGGTGACCAGCCGGTGCACGATGGCCAGGCCGAGCCCGGTGCCGTTCTGGCTGCCGGTGGTGTACCGCAGGAAGGCGCGCGACCGCTCGTGCGCGGTCATCCCGGGGCCGTCGTCGGCGACGGTCAGCGTGATGCCGGCGTCGGAGCGCGTCACGGACACCCGGACGGTGCCGTCCTGGTCGCCGATCGCCTCGATCGCGTTGTCGATCAGGTTGTCGAGGATCTGCTCCAGATGTCCCGCGCCCAGGGAGACCAGCGGGGCGGGGGAGAGGGACGGCGTCTCGGTGAGCAGCTTGACCCCGTTTCCCGCGGCGACCGGGTGCCATGCCGCGACCCGCTCGCCGACCGCTTCCAGCACGTCGATGCGCTCAAGCTGCTCGGTGACGGCCTCGGCCCTGGCGGTGGCTAGCAGGCCGTCGACCAGCCGGGACAGCCGGGCGATCTCTTCCTGCGCCCCGGCCAGCTCGGCGGCCGCGGTCGGCCCCGAGTCCGCGGCGAGCAGGTCGAGGCGCAGCCGCAGCGCGGTCAGCGGGGTGCGCAGCTGGTGCGAGGCGTCGGCGAGCATGGCGCGGTGCCCGTGCACGAGGGCCTCAAGCCGCCCGGCCATCATGTTGAACGTCGCGGCCATGCGGCGCAACTCCGGCGGCCCGTACTTGGTCCTGGCGCGGACCGTGAGGTCGCCGTCGGCGATCTTGCGCGCCGCGGTGTCCAGCTTGGCGAGCGGCCTGCTGACCCAGCGGGCGAAGTAGATGGCGATGAACACCGCGGCGGCCATCGCCGCCCCGCTCAGCCCGATCAGGTAGAACCACAGGTTCGCGATGTTCTGGTTGAGCGGTCCGGTGGGCCGTTCGAGCACCACGGTGCCGATCGCGGTCCCGCCGAGGTTGCCGTCGTCCCAGACGGTCTGCACCGCGATGACCCGGTCGGCGGTCAGCTTGGTGGTGGGGTCGTTCTGCGTCCGCGACGCCGCGACGAGCTGCCGCCAGCCGGGTTCGCGCAGCGTGCCCTGGGAGACGACGGACTTCTGCTGGTCGTTGAGGATGAGCAGCTCGTCCCCCTGGCGCGCGGCCGTGGTGAGCGCGGCAGCCAGCGCGGGGTCGTCGGTGACCCGGTCGCCGAGCCGCGCCTCGGCGATGCCGGAGATCGACGCGGCGGTGCGCGCCGTGTCCTGGACGAAGGAGTCCCGCTCGTGCGCGATCGCGCCGAGGGCCAGCGGTACCACCGCCGCGACCAGGATGGCCAAGGTCAGCACGAGCAGTGCGGCGGCGACCCGCCTGGTCATCGCCTAGTCCGAGTCCTGTGACGGACGGTCGGCCAGGCGGAAGCCGTGTCCGTACACGGTCTCGATCAGCGTC
>DAHWEX010000187.1 GCA_027326205.1 Actinomycetota bacterium | reverse complement strand
CAGCACGCGCAGGCAACGGAACCGCGCAACAGCCGAAGGCGGCGTGATCGCGCCGGGCTCACCGCTGGAGCCGGCTGCGCCGGCGGCGGTCCGGTTGAGATGCTGGCGTTCGCGCGCCGTGCCGGGGTACCGGATGGGCCGGTAGCTTAGCGGCATGAGCGAGCAGGCACCTGGGAACTCGGCGCGGCCACTGGTTGCCGCCGGGGTCCTGTTCTTCGACGAGCAGGGCCGCGTCATGCTGGTCGACCCGGTCTACAAGCCGGGATGGGAGATACCCGGCGGCTACGTGGAAGCCGGGGAGTCCCCGCTGGAGGCGTGCGTACGCGAGGTGAGGGAGGAACTCGGGATCACCCCGCCGGTCGGCGCGCCACTGGTGGTGGACTGGGCGCCGCACCCGGCGCAGGGCGACAAGCTGCTATTCGTCTTCGACGGCGGCGTCCTCGACGATGACCAGCGGGGGCAGATCACGCTCGCGGACGGGGAACTGGCGGACTGGCGGTTCTGCACCGCCGACGAGATCGACGACATGCTCATCGAGCGACTGGCCCGACGCGTCCGCCAGGCCATCGCCGCGCATCACGCCCGCGAGGTCCGGTACCTCCAGCACGGCGCACCCGCCTAACGCCCCGTCTGTGGAGCGGCGCATCGGCAGCTCATTCTGTATCCGCCTGGTCACTAGAGGCATAATGCTTCTGTGGCGCGCGCCAATAGCCGACGAGAGCAGGTCCTCACTCTCATCCGAGAGAGTCCTGTGCCGCTCGACGACGATCAAATCGCCCGGTCGGCAGAGATGAACCGCGTCAACGTCAACGCAATCTGCCGACAACTCGCCCAAGACAACCTGATCGTCCGCGACCACAACGAAGCAGGCAAGATCGTCAACACCACTGCAGGGCGTGGCGATCCCTCGCGTGACGAGAACGTGCACGATAGCTTCCCTGAGGTGCCGCGTCGAATTCACCGGTCGCGTCAGCCACCAGCGGAACGGCTGGCCGACCGGATCGAACAGCTGACGGCGGGTTTCTCCGAAAATATTGCGGCCTTCGAGGCCAGGCAAGCATTCCCCGGCCCAAGCTTGTACTTTCACCTGCGGGCCATCGAGCGGCGTCGGCTGCACGAGACGGTTACGTCACTTCTCGATGACCATCTCTTCCTCGACTACGTGTACGCCGTCCTGCCTGCCTGGGGTATGCACAGGATGGGACCTCAGACCGCGAAGGTGAGCGACTTCCCGTACATCACTACCGCGTTGAAAGAGAGTGTCCCCGCCCTTCGACAACTTTGGCCCTGCGTATCACCGCCCTAAGCGGGGCTGAAGCCCGTGAGGCGGCCGACGTTGCCTGGGAGGTGATCGCCGCCATCAAGGTGAGCACCTCGCGGACCCAAATCGTCGCGGGCGGCAAGTTCCTCCATCACATCCTGCCCGATCTGGTGCCGCCCATCGACCGGCAGTACACCTTCACGTTCTTCACAGGCCGGAAGACGGTGCCCAGCGACCAGGCCGCATTCCTGGACTGGTTTCCCAGGCTGGCAGACATCGGCGGCCACTGCCGCGAGCCAATCCGGGAA
>DAHWEX010000180.1 GCA_027326205.1 Actinomycetota bacterium | reverse complement strand
AGCCCGCGCCACGCCGACGTGCTGCTGGTCACCGGCGCGGGAACGGTCGGCATGACCGGGCCGCTGCGCGTCACCTACGAGGGCATGCCGGACCCGAAGGTGGTGATCGCCGTGGGCACGGACGCCGTCAGCGGCGGGCTGCTGAGCGACCGGCTCACCGGGGTGGACGGCGCGGTCCCGGTTGACGTGTGGGTGCCGGGGAGCCCGCCGAGCCCGTTCGCGATACTGAACGCCCTGCTGATCGCAACCGGCAAGCTCGCAGGCACCAAGGGGGCGCGACGATGAGCGCGCTCTTCGCGGCGGGGCTGATCCTCCTGGCGGCAGCCGCAGCGTCCGGGCTGATCCCTTGGCGGCCGGGACGGCTGCGCGGCGCGCCGTATGTCCTCGGCGCGGCCGGGGCGGCCTGCGCGGCGGCTGCGGGCGGGTTCGCGCTGGCCGGCCGCACGGTACAGCTGAACGTGGCCGGATGGCTGGCCGCGCCAGCCGGCTCCGGGCGGACGCCGGGCCTGGCCGTGGACCGGTTGTCCGGCCTGTTCCTGGTGATGGCGCTGGGCGCGGCCGTGCCGGTGTCGGCCGCGTTCGCCAACTGGGCGGCGGGGCCCGGGTCAGCGGGGCCGGAGCCGACGGCCACGCGGATGCTGGCCCAGGGGTACGCGCTGGCGCTCGGCGCCACCGTGGTGATCATGACCGCGCAGGACGCGTTCACCGCGCTCTTCGGCTGGGAGTCGCTGACCGCCGCGTTCTACCTGCTCGCCGGGGCCAGGCGCGGCGAGCCTGACCGGGGCGGGGCCGCGCGGGTCACCGTAGCGTTCGGCAAGGTGAGCGGGGCGGCACTGCTCCTCGGGCTGCTGCTGCTCGCCGCGAGGTCGCACTCGATCGTGCTCGCGTCGTTCACGCACGTGCCCGGCGGCGCGGCCAGGACCGCCGCGCTGGTGCTGCTGCTCGCCGGGTTCGCGGTCAAGGCGGGCCTCGTGCCGTTCCAGGTCTGGCTGCCGCGCGCGTACGCCGCCGCGCCGGCCCCGGCACGGGCAGTCATGGCGGGCGTGTGCGTCAACGTCGGCTTCTACGGCATGTGGCGCACGCTCGCGCTGCTCGGGCACCCGCCCGGCTGGCTCGCCGGGATCCTGCTGATCCTCGGCGGGCTCTCCGCCCTCCTCGGCATCGCGCACGCCGCAGTGCAGAACCGGCTGTCGCGGGGGATCGCCTACTCAAGCGTCGAGAACACCGGGCTGATCATCACCGGGTTCGGCGTCGCGCTGACCGGCGCGGCAACCGGCGACCAGCGGCTCGCCGCGGTGGGGCTGCTGGCCGCCACGCTGCAGATGGTCGCGCACACGGCGGCGAAGACGCTGCTTTTCACCTCCGCGGCCGGACTCGAGGGGGCAGCGGGCGGCGACGACCTGGAGACGCTGCGCGGCATGGCCCGGCGGGCCCCGTGGAGCGGCGCTGGCCTCGCGGTGGGTGCGGTCACCCTGGCCGGGCTGCCGCCCACGGCCGGGTTCGTGTCCGAGTGGTTCCTGCTTGAGTCGCTGATGCAGCAGTTCCGGGTCACCGCGCTCGGCGGGCGGCTGACGCTGGCCGTCGCCGGCGCCGCGGTGGCGCTGACCGCCGGGTTCGCCGGGGTGACGTTCGTCCGGCTCGTCGGCATGACGGTGCTCGGCCCGGGGGGCACCGGAGGCACGCGTCCGGGCGAGTACGGCTGGCCCGGGCGCGCGGCGGTCACGGTGCTGTCGGTGTTCCCGCTGGCGATCGCGGCGCTGACCCCGCTGGAGATCCGGGTGATCGCCGCTGGGCTGTCGCCGGCCGTGCCGGGCGGCCTCACCATGGGCGCGCTCAAGTCGCCGTGGGTGCTGCAGCCGGTATTCGCCAGCTTCTCGATCTTGTCGCCGTCCTGGCTGTGGATCGAGCTCCCGGTGATGCTGGCGCTCGTGACCCTGCTCGCGCTCGGCCTGTCCGGGCGGCGGCTGGTGCGGGTGCGCCGGGTCCCCGCGTGGCGGTCGGCGACGATCGGGGTGGAAGGAGCCGACTCGTACACGCCGTTCGGGTACGCGAACCCGACGCGGCGGGTGCTCGCCAGCGTGCTCCATACCCGGACCGGACTGGAAGAACTTGCCCCAGACGAGAACGGCGCGGCCGCGGGCAGCGATGACGGCGCGGCGCACCTGCGGTACACCTCCGACGTGGTGGAGGTCGTGGAAAGCTGGCTGTACCGGCCGGCGGCGCGGCTGTTCGCCGTCGTGGTCGCGACAGCGAAGCGGGCGCAGTCCGGCCGGCTGGACGCCTACCTGCTGTACATGCTTATCGCCCTTGTCGCGGTGATCGCCGCGGTCACCGCGCTGAGGTGAGCAGACGCGCCGGGCAGTGCCCGGGCGGATGCTGCCTGCATGACGGTTGCCGACGGCGGCGCGCTCCGGGCCGGGAAGACACGGTCACGGCTGCGGCTGCTGGCCCCGCGCCGGACCTGCCAGGTCCTGCTGGCTCCTGGCCGGCGTGTCAAACCACGCCGAGCAGGTAGGCAAGCAGGATGGCGGCGAATACGTACAGCAGGTAGAGGTTGACGTCGCCGGACTGCACCGGCCGCACCAGGTCCGCCAGCCACTCCAGGCAGCGGACCAGGGGCCGGTACAGCACGGTCTTGGCCAGGGCATGGTTGATCACCTGGAGCAGCGCGCCGTACAGGCCGAGGACGCCGCGAAGCCGAGGGCCACCGCGATGATCCCCATGTGCTCAACGGACGAGTAGGCGAACAGCCGCTTGAAGTTGCCCTTCCGCACCATGAACAGCACGGCAATGACGACCGACGCGAAGCCGAACGACAGCAGGACCGCCCGCGGGTACGTGTGACCGAGGCGTGCCTGGGCGATGGCGAGGAACCGGATGATGGCGTACATGCCGGTGTTGAGCAGGGCGGCGGACAGCATCGCGCTGGCCGGGCTGGGGGCCTCGGCGTGCGCGTCGGGCAGCCAGGTGTGCATCGGCGCGAGGCCGACCTTCGTCCCGTAGCCGACGACCGCGAGCAGGAACGCCAGGCGCAAGCTCTGCGGCGCGAGCGCTCCCGCGTGCGCCACCAGGTACGGCCAGGTCAGGCCCAGGTTGGAGCCCAGGTGCAGCGCGCGGCCGGAGTAGAACAGGAACAGCGTCCCGGCCAGCACGACCGACTGGGCACCGTAGTAGGCGACATAGCGGCTAAAGAGCGGGGCGAACGCGACCACGACGAGGCTCTGCAGAACCTGGATCAGCTCGGGCACTTCCTGGCCTCCCCTGCGCATCCGACGCCATGCACGCCTTGCAGGTAGAGGCCATCAGCCGGGATCAGCCCCGGCGGTACGCGAGCCTCATCGCGTAATCAGCTCCAACGATACATGGCCGTTTTCCGGGGAGCCAGCTTCTAAGGAGCCAGCAATACCGGCAGGGAGGCTTTGCGGGCCGCGGTCGCGGCGACGTGGCCGAGCCGCGGGTGCAGCACGCCGCCGGTGCCGTGCCGGCCGACGGCCAGCAGGTCGAAACCGTGCTGCCGCGCGTACTCGCAGACGGTGCCCGCGGCATCACCGCTCTCAGCGAACCGCAGGGACACCCGCTCCCGCAGGGCGCCCGGCAGCCCTTCCCGGGCACTGGCGAAGGTCTTCTCGGCGAAGCGCTTGCGTTCGTCGAAGTCGGCGGCACCCTCTGCCGAGTCCTCGGTGTGCGGGGCAGGGTTGAGGACCGCGAGCACGACCACCGCCGCAGTCCCGTCGACGGCCAGCGCCGCGACCGCGCGCAGGGCCGCCGCCGCGCCCGGCGAGCAGTCCCAGCCCACCAGGATCTTGCGCGCTGGCCTGACATCTGTTTGCCCGGTAGCCATCGTCGGCCTCCACTGCGTGTTCCAAGCGCCAGGATGCAGAAGCCGTCAGCGGGAACGTCCCGCGGTTCCGGTGCCGGACCCCCGTCTACCGGACCGTGGCGAGCCTCATCGCCAGTGCCGTCATTGTCGGCCGGCCAGCGCTGGCCCGCAAGAGACGGGATTCGATGCCGGTAAAGCTCCGCCGGTGAAGGCCCCGTCTTCTTCCAGCCAGTCGCCGAGCCGGTAGTAAAGGTCTTCCCCGAAGCTGGTCGGCAGGGGGTCTTTGACGGCGAGCTTGTAGTCGCGGCGCCCGTCGGGCTGGCGCTCGGCGCGCAGGAACAGGGTGGCCGACGGGTGCTCGCGGTGGAAGCGGTCGGCGAAGGCGTACCTATGGGTGACGAAGAAAACCCTGATCTGCGCCTCGAGCAGGGCGCGGACGACCTGGTAGCCGATCTCGGCCCCCTCGCGCTCGTTGGTCCCGGCGAAGGACTCATTGAACAGGATCAGCGCGTGGGGGCCGATCTGGCTGGCGATGACGCTCATGCGCTTGAGTTCGTCGTCCAGCCGACCGCTGGTCATGCCGGGGTCTTCTTCCCTGATGAAGTGGGTGAAGATGCCACTGGCGACATCCGCCTGGTAGGACTTCGCGGTGACGAACAGCCCGCATTGCATCATGAGCTGAGCCACGCCGACGCTGCGCAGGAAAGTGGACTTGCCTCCGGAGTTGGCGCCGGTGATGATGACTAGCGGCTTCCCGTCGCCCTTGACGTCGTTGCCGACGGCTGGGGCGGCTGACTGGAGTTCGAGGCAGGCGTCGCGCAGGTCGGCGCACGAGAACATGCCCGATGACGGCCCGGCGGGGTCGGGGAGCGTGACGGGCACGCCCTTGGCCGCTAGCCGCCCGGCGAGGTTGAGGCAGCCGACGTAGAAGCCAAGCTCCGCCTTGAGCATGGTGAAGTAGCTGCCGATGTGGTCGGCGGACTGGGCCGTGGCGTTGGCGACGAGGTTGATGCCCCGGCTGGTGAGGTCGGACAGGATCTGGCCGCCTGCGTCGTCGCGCGGCGGGATGGTGAAGGAGTAGGCGGTGCGCGGGCCGATCCCCAGCCGCTCGGCCCACCGCCGGCGGGGGCCGGCGCGAGCACGGAGCACGAACCCGGTCCCGCTGTTGTCCCGGCCGAGTTCGGCGCTGATCAGCACTCCGGCGCGGAACCGCAGCTGCCTGAGGTGGTCGCTGATCTCGTGGAAGTACTCGTCGTCCAGTTCGTGCTGCACGGTGGCGAACAAGGCCCGCAGCCCGTCGGAGTTGAATGTCCCGGCGTGGTCGTCGGTGATCTGCCGGAGCTGCCGCAGCCGGGCGACGTAGGCCTCCAGGTGGCTGACCGCGCCGGACAGATTGGAGGACGCGTTCTGGTAGCTACCGCCGTAGCCTCCCAGCCACAGGTGCCGCCTGTCTTCCAGTGCGCCGGCCGCGACCGCGTACATATCCCGGATGACGTCAGGCTGGGCGAGACACTCCGTCAGGACTTGCTGGCGGTAGCGGATCTCCTCCGGGTCGTCGAGGCTGGCGAGCAGCACCTTCGCGGACACCTCGCGCAGGAAATTGTCGCCGGCGGCCATGGCGTCAAGCAGCGTGTTCAGTTCCAGGTCCTGGGTCAGGTCCGCGTGGGCGACGGGCGGCCCGGCTGCCCAGTCGAAGTCCCGGTCGGAGTAGAGCAGGTAAACCTTCATGCGCCCTCTCCCTGCATTGCTGTTTCTCCCAGCTGTGCTGTCGGCCCCTTCTTTGCTGGCCAGCGCTCGCCCGTACCGAGCCGTTCGCGGAGCCGCGGGTAGGTGAGGTCGTATTTTTCGGCGATTGCCAGCGCGTAGGCCAGCCCGTCGGCGGCCCTGCGGACGACCTTGTAGGTGCGCTCGGCCGGGCTGTCCGGGACGACCGTGCTCATCATGGACACGACCTGCTCCCCGAGCGATGCGAGCTCGTCCACGAAGGTGACGTAGACGCACAGGGCGCCGAGCCGCGTGACCTTGGTGAGCACCTTGGTCCCCAGGAAGCGGGCATCGTGCACGGTGGTGGAGGCGAAGGTCTCGTTCAGGATGACGACGCTGCGCCCGGTGGCCGCCTCCAGGATGTCCCCGATCCGGATCAGGTCGTCTTCCAGCTTCCCGGTCATCGCGGCGAGGTCTTCCTCCCGCGCGAAGTGGGTGAAGATCCGGTCGGGCAGGAACAGCCGGGCGCTGGTGCCAGGGACCGGGCATCCGGTGGCGGCCAGGTGGTGGAGCTGGCCGAAGGTGCGGGCGAAGGTGGTCTTGCCGCCCTGGTTGGGGCCGGTCACGACGATGATGCGCTCGGGGCCGGCCAGGCGGAAGTCGTTCGTGACCACCGGCTGGCGCCCGGTGACGAGCTTGCGGGCCAGGGCCAGGTCGAAGGTGCCGGCGGCGTGGACGTCCGTGGAGCTGGCGGAGACCTCGGGGTAGCAGAAGCGCAGCCCGGCGCCCTGGACCGGCCTGATGTAGTCCAGGTACGCGAGGTAGAACTGGAGTTCCTGGTCGGCGCGGGTGATGCCCTCGTCGGGGAACCCGGCGTGCTGGCGGCAGTACGCTTCAAGGTCGGCGAACTCGTCCGGGAACAGCCTGGCCACCAGCTCGGTGATCTGGGCGGCAATGTGGTTCATCCCCGGTGATGTACCGTAGCGGATCAGGTAGTTCCTGGTCGCGCCCTGCTTGAACCGCTCGAAGGTCTTCAGCACCGCGGCGCTGTAGTCGGCTTCGCCGTCGTAGCGGCTCACCTCGACCCGGTCGGCCCGGATACGGGTGCAGTAGCGGATCCGCCCGAGGGACTCTTTCCGGTCCCTGGTGTCGCTGGCCAGGGCGGTGAAGCCGGGCGAGGCGGCGTAGGGAAGCAGGTAGTCGCTGAAGTCCCGCAGTGCGCGGGAGGCGGGCTGAGCCGAGGCCAGGTGCCCGGCCAGCGAGGCCACCGCGTCGCAGTAGATGGCCGCCGCGTCCAGGAACCAGCCCTGGCGCTGGTGGCGGTCCCGCATCTGTTCCAGCTGGCGCAGGTGGGCTCGCACCTCGCTCATCAGCCCGGAAAACCGCTGGACCGCGTCGAGCAGGGTGGGGTCCTCTAGGTCTTGGAAGACCTCCTGGCGGTAGCGCACCGTGCCGGGATCGTGCAGGCGGCGGAACAGGACCGAGGCGATGAGGTCACGCTCCTCGCGATCACCCGCGACTGCCGCCACGATCTGGTCCAGGTTCAGGTCCCGTGCGAAGGAGCGATCATCCTGCCCCGCGGAGGCCTGCGCCGCTGGCACCCCGGACAGCAGGCTGAGGGGATGAGACCGGGCTCGCGGAGCGGGCTGCTGCGGATGCGGGCTCACCGGCACTCCTGCGGAGGACACGGCGTCCCCGGTCCCTGGCTCCCGGTCCGTGGTTTCCCGCAGCGTCATGGCGTGACCTCCTGTGTCCTGGCCGCTGGGCCGTTCCGACAGGAGCCATCAGCCACGAGGGCGATTCCGGCGAGCTCCATCACCGTATTGCCAATTGTACCGGCCTCACAGGGGCGCAGCCGGACCTCAGGGCCGCGGAAGACTGGCATTGTGTGGCACGTGAAGCGGTTTTACCTGCTAACCCGCTCAGCAAGCCACGGTCCCAGTCCTGGCTTAGGCCGCGTATGCGGCCGCCGCGGAGCAGCGGGTAGAATCGCCTGAGTCCAGATGATGCCCTGGCGCGGAGGCGCAGGCTTCCCGAACCGCTGCGGTGTCGCGGCTGATGGCTTCTAGACCCGGATCCCCCCGGTACCTGAGGAGTCTTTTCAGTGCGCCCGAACCATCTGCCTCCTGCACCGTGCCGCCCGCGCCTGGCCTTGCCGCCAGCGGGCCGGCGGCTACGGTCTTCCCGGTGCCGCGCAGGGCGCGGGTCGCGCTGCCGCGGGCGGACCGGCGGGAGATCGCCGCGATCTTCGCCGGCGGCGCGCTCGGAACCCTGCTGCGGGCTGTGCTCACCGAGGTGTTCCCCCATTCGGCAACGGCCTGGCCATGGCCAACGTTCGGGGTCAACATCGCGGCGGCGTTCCTGCTCGGCTACTTCGTGACGCGGTTGCAGGAGCGGCTCTGCCGCTGTCGAGTTACCGGCGGCCCCTGCTGGGCACCGGGCTGTCCGGCGGGCTGTCCACGTTCTCCACGATGCAGGTGGAGATCCTGAAGATGATCAGCGCGGGCGCCTGGGGGCTGGCCGCCGGCTATGCGGCGGCGAGCATCGCGGCGGGGTACGCGGCGATCCACCTGGCCACCGCGCTGGTGCGGAGAGTGCGGGTGCGGCGGTGAGCGCGCAGATCTGGGCCGGGGTCGTGGTGATCGGCGGGGCGGGCTCGGTGGTGCGGTTCCTGGCCGACGGCTTCGTGTCGTCGGCGGCCGGCCGGGACTTCCCGCTCGGCACGCTGGCGGTGAATGTTTCCGGCGCGGTGATCCTCGG
>DAHWEX010000175.1 GCA_027326205.1 Actinomycetota bacterium | reverse complement strand
CCGACAAACCAACGGGGTCGCGTGCCACAGACGCGCCATAGCGGGACTATGGGTTCCTTTAGCCGGGCGACTCGTCGAGCAGCCGGGCCGCGGCCTTCGGGTCCATCAGGTTGGACCAGACCTGTTCTTCGGGAGCGACGGCTCGTTCGGGCATGGCGTAGTCGGACATCCATGTGTCGAGCTGGCAGCCGGGGATGAGGCTGAGGATCGTGGCGACTAGGTGGCGGGGAACCGACCCGATGATGCGGACTGCGACGTAGGTGGAGTACCCCTGGTCGGCGAGGACCTGGATGCCGAGGGCAGAGCCATCGAGCATCGCGGCATGCTCTTTCCCGTCCAGGAGTGACTCGCGAAGCAGAGAGCGGACGGTGGCACGCAGGCGGCGCTCATCCCGCACGGCGGACTCGGCTCGCCAGCGCAGCTCGTCCTCGGGGCCTGGCAGCAGGTCTGCGGTGTACGTCGCAGTTGTGAGCGGCGGCGAGTTAGCGGCGTTGTACTTGCTGCGAGCGGCTTGGGCCTGAGCCGCGAGCGAGGCGTAGAAGTCCTCAGGCGATCCGTCTTCACGGCGGCCGGCCGAGACGAGCCACGGGGCATTGTCCCCGTCGATCCAGACTGCGCCCCTCCAGCGCTGGACCTTCACCTTGAACAGGACCCGGTCGTCGATGGCCGCGATGCGCTCATGGGGCGTCTCATCGTCGGTGAACTGCCCGACGGCCTTGACGAGCAGCGGATGCTCGATCTCGTCGAGCGGTGTATCGGCACGCGGAATCGCTTGCCCGAGGTCGTCGCGCAAGCACCTCAGGGTGGGCCGCACCCTCCGTGCCATCGTTAGTCGTCTTCCTCCACACCGCCAACGGACTCAAGCTCCTCGCGGGTCATGCCAGCGAGCATCGCGACCCTGGCCGCACGGCTGCCGTCGAGCTGGCTGAGCAGCTCGCGCATGCCTGCTTGCATCTCCTCACGCCGCGCGTTCAGGTAAAACTCGACCGCGGCCTCGACAAGGTCCTTCTTGCTCATGCGCAGGTAGTGCGCGCCGCTGGTGATCAGCTTGTCGCCCTCTGGAGAAACCTTGATCGCTACCTGCCTGGGTGTCGGCTCGACCGTGGGCATCAGCCGTTTTCCCCTCCTCTGAGGCTCCAACTCTCGGTACCTCAAGTACCTCCAGTGTACCGTTCTCAAACGTATCCGCCGGACCTTCACCACATCGCATTGCGATGCCGAAACTCCCGCCAGGCCCACCCAGCCCGCGGGAACGGCAGCGGGCGAGGCACGCGTACGGCAAAGCACGTGGCCCCGCCCGGGCCATTAGCGGGCCATTAACCCCGGTAAACGGCGGTCAGTCACGGTCACCGCCGGACAGCGAACCGCCCAGTTCCGCCGCCTTGACGGCCAGGCGCCATGCACCTTCCAAGCTGGTCATGCGGGTTCGATTCCCGTCATCCGCTCTCGCAGGTGAGAGCCGCTGCTCGGCTTAGATGATGCTCAGGTGCTGCACACGCACCACGAGCACGACGTCTTCGCGGTAGTCCTCCAGGAACCAGACCATCAGGGAGCCCCCGCCGTACGTCTTGAGGTTGGAGACCGCTTCCTCGGGATCGAACCGGGTGCCGATCCGGCGAACGCCGACCGCGTCCGCGAGCCGCGCCGCCAGAGCTTCGACCTCGGCGATCTGCTCTGGCGTGAGACTGCCCACGACGTTTGCCGCGTCAGGGACCTACTTCCACGTCCAGTCGCTCACGCGGTCGCCGACTCCGCCCGGCGCAGGATCTCGCCGATCTCCGCAGCCGCCGCCCGCCGCGCATCACGGTCGACTGCCTCCGCGACGATGCGCTCGCACTCACGCAACCGCGCAGCCAGTGAAGGCCAGCGCTCAACCGCCACCCAGGTCCACCAGTGCTCCACGAAGTACCTGGCCGGCATCAGGCTGTACTCATCCCGCGCCCGCGCCGTGGCAGCCGTCCAGTCAGACTCGAACTTCGCCAGCGCGGCGACGTTGAGCTTGGCCACCGCCGCCCGCAGCGCTGCCGGATCCCGCTCAGGAAGCGGCACAACCGGCCGCTGCCCACCGCCGGGGATGCCCATCATCAACTCATCCTAGGCCACCCTCACGTCGTCCGGCCCGGCCACGACACGGATCGGCGCCCGTATGACGATACAGCCCGCAGCACCCGGTCGTAGGAGCCACTTGCCCGGCCATGGCCGACACCACAAGACCCCGCGCCCGTTCTCCCTCGCTCTCTTTCACTCTCCCCCGGATGGCTCGCGGCCGAGTGGTGGCCACGAGCCTTGATAAGCCCCATGCGCAGCTAATTGGTGGCCTTCGGCCACCTTCCCCACCTGGTGATATCTCCCGGGGGACGATCCCCCTGACCCCCGATGTCGGCCGCGCCGACAAAGCCGACAAACCAACGGGGTCGCGTGCCACGCGGGCAGTCGTCTCATGCGTCCTGCTCGCCCCGGCTCAATCCGGCAGGCGCAGCGCAGGCGTAAATTAGTCAGCGGGCCTACTTGAAACGAGGCGCGATGTCATACAAACGGGAAAGTGGATTCCGGCGGTTCCTGCGCAAGCTGTTCACCGCCCGCGCGGATGCCGGGCGCGAGGTCTACGGCTCGGTCGTGTATCCGCCCCCACTCCACGTCGAACACGGGCCCGCGAATCACCGTCGCAAGCCAAAGCGCCGCTAGCCGGATTAAAAGGTTGGCACACTAACCGGCCTCTTGCTGATGCCCAGACAGACATGAAATAGTCTGCCTCGCCCACTCGCAGAACAGACGGCGCCGGTGCCCGTATCCTGCCTGATCTTCATCGCCTGATGCGAAAAGGCGGCGGGGCCGGACCAGGACCAGGCATGTCCGTGGCTGAGGAAGCAGACCCTCGAGCTGAAGGATGACAACGGCAATGCCGAGCACCCAAGCGCGTGCCACATACGTGCCACACGCCAAGGTGCTCGGCGGTCAGCCTGGGCTGCGGACCTCTCGGACGAACGCGCCCAAGGCCATGACGCTACGGTCCTGGGACGGGTGAAGTTAGTCCGCAGAGCGTAGCACCGGGTGCTACGCTGTGAATATGAGTATGCCCGAGATCACCCAGCGGGACCTGCGGTCCAAGTCGCGGGAGATCATGGACGCCGTCGAGCACGGGCAGTCGTTCACCGTCACCCGCGACGGCCATCAGATCGGGGAACTCATCCCCATCCGGCGCCGGCGCCGGTTCGTCTCCCGGCAGGAATTCGCGGCGATGTCCCGCAACGCCCCCGTCAGCGAGTTGGACGCGTTCCGCGCCGACCAGGACGCGACCGCCGACCACGAAGAGAGCGACCCGTATGAGCGCTGAGGCTCCGGCCCGTCCACGCCAGGGGCTGCTCGACACCAATATCCTCGTCCTGCGCCGCTGGATCGACCCCGCCGAACTCCCGGACGAGATGGCGATCAGCGCCGTCACCCTCGCCGAACTTTCCGCCGGCCCGCACCAGGTCCGCCCCAGCACCGAGCAGGACCTGTACAACGAGCACGAGGAACGCGCGCGCCGCACCGAGGCCCTGCAACGCGCCGAGAGCGAGTTCGACCCCATCCCGTTCGACGCCGAGGCCGCCCGTGTCTACGGCCGGGTGACCGCCGCCGTGGTCGCGGCAGGCCGCAAGCCGCGCAGGCGGATCGCCGACCTGATGATCGCGGCCACCGCCATCGCCGAAGACCTCCCCCTGTACACCACGAACCCAGGCGACTACGCGGGACTGGAGAAGCTCGTCCGCGTCGTTCCTGTCACCCGCCCTCCCCTGCCCCACGAGAAGCAACCTGATCCGCGTTAGCCCGCGGATCCGCTTAGCGCCAGGCACCTTCCAAGCTGGTCACGCGGGTTCGGTTCCCGTCATCCGCTCCATGTTCGGTGCGCTTCGCGCACCTTCCCCGACCTGGTGATCTCCCGGGGGACGCCCTCCCGTACCCCCGATGTCGGCTGCGCCGGCAAACCAGCGGGGTCACGAGCACCTGCGATCCGGCCCTGACTCCCTGGCCGTTCCGAGGGGGCCCTTTCGCGGCCCGGCGGTCAGGCGAGGTCGCGGATGTTCTGCTCGGCCAGGTCAGGTGCGTGCCGCGCGACCGTGCGGTAGTCGGCATCGTCATGCAGAACCGTCAGGCCGTGATGGGCAGCGGTCGCGGCGAGGATGAGGTCCACCGCCGAAGCACTGCGGTGCTGGCCCGCGCGGGCCATCTGGTACTGGACACCGGAAACCCACCGTCCGGCGGTCTTCGGTACGGGCACGTCGGGGTAAAGATCGCCGAACATCTCCGCGATCTCGTCGTACTCCGCCGCGTGGCGCGCACTGTACAGGAACTCGGCACGCTGCGGGTAGCAGCTCCCGATCGCCTCGGCATCGATCGCGTCGTACCATCCCTCTTGCAGCTTCGGGTCACGAAGCAGCCGGACCAGGCCTGAGGTATCGAGCAGATAGATCACCTGGCGTCCTTTTCGGCCTGCTGCAGCCGCTCCGCGTCCTCCACCGCGCCCCAGTGCCGCGCACGCTCAAGGTGGCGACTGATCCTCGCCGCCCGCTCCTGCCTTTCGGCGTAGTACCTCAGCGCGAGGTTAACGGCGTCCTTCTTCGTTCTTGCTTCGGACAAGGCCATCACGCGGTCGAGCGCGTCCTGGTCGATGTCGATCTGCGTCACGGCCATAGGACACCTCCGAAAACGTTGCCTATCCACAAAGAATGATACATCACCAACATCGACCGGACCGTGCTCGTCGCGTGCCCGATCCGTCGCCGACGAACGTCACGCGCTTACCAGACACGGGCCCACCTTTCCGAAGGCGTCCACGCATCGAGAACCTCTCGTCCGCGACCCGAGTCCTGCGCCAGGTCCAGCGCAACGAAGACTGGGTGGGCGAGGGCCATTCGTATGGGTTGGTCGCCAGGTCGACTCGGCGGCTACATACTGCCTCGACCGGAGCGACCTGGACCGCGCAGGACGCTACCGACCGCGACAAGGCCCTGCCCAGGAGCACGACTGCCCGCCGCAGGGTCGCCTGGTCGGGAACGTAAAAATCGAGGAACTGACCGGGCATTAGCATCTTGATCTCAAATAATGAGACACATATCTCGTATTATGGATGATGGTGATACGGTCGGCGGTATGCCTGACGCTGCGACTTACACCCACGGGCACGCCGAGAGCGTGCTGCGCTCGCACCGGACCCGGACGGCGGAGAACTCCGCTGCCTACCTGCTCCCCTGGCTGCGGGCCGGCCTGTCGCTGCTCGATGTCGGCAGCGGGCCGGGGACGATCACCGCCGACCTGGCCGAACGGGTGGCGCCAGGCCCGGTCACCGCGGTGGAAGCGACCGAGGCGGCGCTGGCTGTGACCCGGGCGGAGTTCGCGCGTCGGGGGCTCACGTCGGCGCGGCTGGTCACGGGGGACATCCATGACCTGCCGTTTCCGGCGGGGTCGTTCGACGTAGTCCACGCGCACCAGGTGCTGCAGCACGTAGCGGACCCGGTGACGGCGCTGCGGGAGATGGTGCGGGTGTGCCGTCCCGGTGGGGTGGTGGCCGTGCGCGACGGCGACTACAGCGGTTTCACCTGGTACCCGGAGCTTCCCGGCTTGGACCGGTGGCGGGAGCTGTACCAGTCGGCGGCCCGGGCGAACGGCGGCGAGCCGAATGCGGGACGGCGGTTGCTGGCCTGGGCTCACGCCGCGGGGATCACGGACGTGTCGGCGACGTCGTCGGCGTGGTGCTACGCGGAGCCGGCCTCCCGGGAAGCCTGGGGCGGCATGTGGGCCGACCGCATCTCCGGCTCCGCGATCACCGAGCAGCTTCTGACGAGCGGGCTGGCGACGCAGCAGGACATCGACGCGATCGCCGCGGCGTGGCGGGAGTGGGCGGCCCACCCGGACGGCTGGATCAGCATCCTGCACGGCGAACTGCTCATCCGGGTGCCGTAGCGGCGCGGGCCGTCGAGCCAGATGCCCGCCTTGGTGTGCTGGATGTAGAGGCCCGTGACCGTCGAATCGCTCAGCGATCCGCCGATCCCGTTCACCTGGTCGGTGTCGATGCGCTCGCGGACATCGCCTTCGATCGCGAAGTCGGCCAGGTGCACGTTGGTGCTGCCGCCCTGGCTGG
>DAHWEX010000160.1 GCA_027326205.1 Actinomycetota bacterium | reverse complement strand
GAGCACGGCGATGCCGGCCAGAGCCACATTCCGCTTGCGAGCAATCATCGTCTCCCTGCTTTCGTCCCCGTTTCCGTTCCAGGCTGAGGGACCGGTCCCGGATGCCTTCCACAGTGCGCCGCCGGCGCCACTGAAGGGCAGGGCCTTCCGGCCCGTCTGCCGGGACCGACGTCTCTGCCTACGGGGCAGGGCAGGCACGCGGCAGCCGCTAGCGCGCACCGCCGGTCAGGGTGTTCTTGTAGATGGCGAGCAGCCGGTACAGCCAGTGGCTGAACTTCGTGTACGGGGCAACGGCGAACGCCACGGCGACGGCGGTCAGGTGCGCGGTGAGCACCGGGCCGAACAGGACGGTCTCCCGGACGGCGAGGGTGAGCAGTCCGGTCGCGGCCAAGACGAGCAGCGCCACGATCAGGGCGTAGTCCGACCGGCGCATTCCGGCGGTGCCGCGCGCCGGGTCGCTGCGCGCCTTCAGGACGAGCAGGCCCGCGCCGCCGGTCAGCATGCCGAGGCCGCCCAGGGTGCCGGCGAGCACCGGGACGGACAGGTACGGATAGGGCGGGGCGATGTCCAGCAGGTCCTGCTCGACGGCGGCCGACATGGTGGAGACCAGGCACAGCAGGAACCCGTACCCGAGGGTCAGGTGGTAGCGCCTGCGGGCGGCGCTTGGCGCGTCGTCCGGGTAGTCGCAGCCCGCTCCCGCGTCAACGGCGCCAACGGTGCCCCGCATGTGCCGCAACTGGGCCGCCGCGCCGACGGCGGTCAGCCAGTGCCGCGGCCGCGCCAGGTCAGCCAGCGGACCGTGGATGTCCCGCCAGCAGCGGACCGCGGCCGCGGCGAGCACCGCCGCGCACCAGACGGCGGGCAAGCCGACCAGGGACAGCAGCACGGCGTAGGGCAGTACCTGGTAGGGCGAGCCCGGGCGGCCCGCCGCCGGGCCGCTGGTGGCGTAGCTGAGCGCCCAGCAAACGGCCGCGACGCCGGCGAGCGCGGCGGCAATGCCGCGCCAGCCCGCCAGCCGGCCGGTCAGCCAGCGCGGGCCGCGGGCCGGCCAGACGTAGCGCCGGTAGCTGTCCTCGCGCAGCCCGGCGAAGACCTGCGGCGGGTTGATGGCGAACTCATGCGGCGCGGTGTACATGCAGGCGGTGAAGCAGTCCTGGCAGTCGTGGCACAAGTTGGCCAGGAAGCCGAGGTCGCCGTCGGACAGGTCGGTGCGCAGCTCGAGCTCGGGCCAAACCGGGCAGTAGCCTGCGCAGTAGCGGCAGGCGTTGCAGACGCTCAGCTGCCTGCGCGCCTCATCGAACAAGCCGAGCAGCGGCAACGGCAGCGCGCCCGCCGGGGGCGCGCCCGCCGGCGCATCCAGCGCGCCCGGCGTATCCGGCAGGGCAGGCGGCTGACCGTCGCCCGCCGGCTGACTAGCGCAGGGCATGGCGTGCCGCCTCCAGTCCCGCGATCCGGCCCCACACGGTGCCGATCGTCATCCCGAATCCGGCCAGGTAGCCGCTGGAGAGGATGTTGCCTGACATGATCTCCCCCGCGGCGAAGACGTTGCCGAGGGTGCCGCCGCCGTCGCTGCGGACCCTGGCCTTGTCCGTGACGCCGACGCCGAGGTAGGTGAAGGTGATGCCCGGCCGCATCGGCACGCCGTAGAACGGCGGCGTGTCGATGCGCTGCGCCCAGTTGGACTTGGGCGGGTCGATGCCCTCGGTGCGGCGGCCGTCCTTGCCGGCCATGGTGAACTCGCCGCCCGGCCCCCGGTCCACGGCGGCGTTGAACTCCTCGACCGTGCGGGTCACCGCGCCGGCGTCCAGCCCGAGTTGCCCGGCCAGGGTGGCCAGGCTGGTGCCGCGGTACGCGCCGTACATCGGCGGGAGGAACGAGCCGTTGACCTTCTCATCCCACAACGCGAAGCCGATCTGGCCGGGCTGGCGGGCGAGGTTGCCGCCCCAGATCGCGTACCGCTTGGGCCAGATGTCCTCGCCATCGTCATAGAAGCGGCGCCCGTCGGCGTTGACCACGATGCCGAACGGGATGGAGTCGAGTCGCGTCGCGATCCCGCCGTCGTACTGCGGCGAGCGGGCGTCGATGGCGACCGCGTGGAACCCGCGTTCCTCGCCCATCTGCGCTGCGCCCGCGCGCAGCAGCAGGTCAAGCACGGTGCCGTCGTTGTACCGCGGGCCGCGGATGAGGTAGTTGCGGGCGGCGTCGCCCCAGTAGCGGGCCAGCCAGTCGATGTTGGCCTCGAACCCGCCGCTGGCCGCGACGACCGCCTTCGCCGCGACGCGGCGCCGGCCGGCGGGCGTGTCCACCCGCAGCGCGGTCACCGATTTCCCGTCGCCTGACCATTCCAGGTCCGCGGCGCAGGCGTCGTACCTGACGGTGATCCCGGCGCGCGCCGCGGTGCGGTAGTAGCTGTTCACCAGCGCCTTGCCGCCGCCGAGGAAGAACCGGTTGGTGCGGGCAAGGCCGAGGGTGCCGCGCAGCGCCGGCTGCCAGCGGGCCCCGTGCGCGGCCATCCACGCCGGGACCGTCTCCGACTCGGCGATCGTCAGGTCCGCGAGGGCCTCGTCGCTCGGCCCGGTGCCGACGCCGTCCAGGTCGCGCCGCAACTCGGCGCGCGGGTAGGCGCCGGTGACGTACCCGTCGGCGGCCCCGTGGGCGCATCGGATGTTGCGTGTGTGCCTGCTGTTGCCGCCGCGGTAGACGGCGGGCGCCCGCTCAAGCAGCAGCACCCGGGCGCCGGCGTCGGTCGCGGACAGGGCGCTGACCAGCGCCGCGTTGCCGCCGCCGATCACCACGACATCCCACGGCCGGTCCCACGCGGCATCCGGCGCGTTATCCGGCACGGCCGCCCGCGCCGGAACCCTGCCAGCGATCCGGCTCATCGGCCGCCGGACCCGGACCCGGGGGCCGGCAGCGCTTCCTCATCGGGCCAGCCGAAGCCCGGCACCGGGTGCGGGAGCGGCGGCAGGTCCCAGGTCGCGGCCGCCGGAGGCTTGGCGTACGGGTCGACGTACACGTCGAGCACCGTCGGCCGTCCGGACGCCAACGCGGCCTCAATCGCGCCCGCCAGGTCGCCGGGAGACTTCACCACGCTGCCGTCGGCCCCCATGGAGCGGGCCATCGCGGCGTAGTCCGGCGTATAGGCGGTGCCGGTGCCGTGGTGCAGGAAGCTGGTCGCAAGGGTACGGCCGGCGCCGAAGTACGCCTCCTGCTGATCCCTGATCGACACGAACCCGTGGTTGTTCCAGACCACCCACACGACAGGGATCTGGTACTCGACCGCGGTGGCGACCACGCTGGGCAGCAGCAGGAAGCCGCCGTCCCCGACCACGGCCACGACCGGCGCGGACGGCGCGGCGAGCTTGGCGCCGAGCGCGCCGCCGACGCCGAAGCCCATGGACGCGAACCCCCAGCTCTGCAAGATGGTGCGCGGCGCAAAGGCCGGCCACTCCTGCACGATCCAGTTGTGATGCACGCCCACGTCGGAGACGAGGATGCCGTCGGCGGGCAGCACCCGGCGCAGGTCGGCCAGCAGCCGCTCGGGCCGGATCGGCTCGCTGTCGCTGTCTCGGTGCGGGGCGATGTGCGCGTCCCACTGCCGCGTCCAGTCCGCGATCGACGCGCGCCACGCGGCCCGGGCCGGCGACGCGGGGGTGAGCCCGTCCGCCCCGCCGCTCGCGTCACGGCGCCGCTGCCGCAGCCGCGCCAGCAACTGGCCGAGGAAGACGCCGGCGTCGGCGATGACGCCGAGCGTGGCGGGGTAGTTCCTGCCGATCTCGGCCGGGTCGACGTCGACGTGGATGAGCCGGGTCGGCGGAATCGCGTAGGTGTAGCCGGGCAGCCACGACGACGTCGACCGGTCGTCGAACCGGGTGCCCAGGGCAAGGATCACGTCGGCGTTCCTGGTCGCCCTGTTGGCCTGGTACGTGCCGTTGCGGCCGGTAGCGCCAAGCGACAGCGGCGACCGGGCGTCGATGACGCCCTTGCCGAGCGGGGTGTTCGCGACCGGGAGGCCGAGTTCGGCGGCCAGTTCGGCGAGTGCCGCCGACCCGTCGGCGAGCTCCACGCCATGCCCCGCGACGAGCACCGGGCGCGCGGCGCCGAGCAGCAGGTCGAGGGCGGCGGTCACGTCCGCGTCCGACGCCGCCGTCGCCGCGGACACGCCGTGCCGCCAGAGCGCGGGGTCAGGCACCTCCGCGGTGGTCGACTCGACGAACACGTCGAGCGGCACGTCCAGGTGCGCCGGCCCGGGCCGCCCCTGGGTCATGACGGCGAACGCCTGCCGCAGCATCAGCGGCAACTGCTCGGGCCGGGTCGCCTGGAAGGACCGCTTCACGTACGGGCGGACCACCGAGGGGAAGTCGGCCTGGTAGTGCCGTCCGCTCTCCTGGAACGGCCCGCGGTTGAACTGGGTGGTGGCCACGTTCCCGGTGATCGCGAGGAAGGCGGAGGAGTCCATCAGCGCCGAGCCGAGCGCGACCGGCAGGTTGGCGGAACCCGGGCCGCAGGAGGTGAAGGTCGCGACGGGGATGTTGCGGACGCGGAAGAAGGCGTCGGCCATGAACCCGGCTACCGACTCGTGATGGACGGAGATCGTGGTGATCTCGTCCTGCCGGTCGTACAGCGCGTCGAGCAGGCCGATGTCGCCGTGCCCGCACATGCCGAAGGCGTACGGCACGCCTTCGCGCACCAGGTAGTCCACGATGATCTCGGCGCCCTTGCGGCTGGTCATGGGTTGCTGTTTCCTTCCAGCGTCAAAACGTTGTAGACCTGCACGTCCCGGTGCGCGAGCAGCGGCACCGCCTGCGTGAGGACCAGGTCGTTGAAATGCCGGCTGGCCAGGTGGCTGGCCTGCGCCGCGGCGCCCGCGTACTGCTCGATGAGCACGAAGCTGCCCGGCCGGCTGGCTGATTCCAGGACGTCGAAGCGGGCGCAGCCGGGCTCGCCGCGGGTGGCGGCCGCGAGTTCGCGCGCGATGCCGCGGACCGCGTTCTCGTTACCCGGAGCGGACCGCCAGATCGCGACCACGCGGACGATCTCGTCCTGCCCGGCCTCAGCCGGAGCCTCAGCGGGGGACGTCATCGGACGGCGTGGTGACGATGACGAACCGCAGGTCCTGCCGCGAGGTGCACTCCAGGCTGTGCACGACGCCGGCGGGCACGAACATCACGTCGCCGGCCGCGACGTCGCGGGTCTGCGCGCCGCACACCGCACGTCCGGTTCCCTCGATGAAGTAGTAGACCTGCTCGGCGACCTCGTGCACGTGCGGCTGCACCAGCCCGCCGGTCGGGTAACTGGAGACGCGAAAGTCGAAGTACCTGCTGCCCGAGTGCGGCCCGACCAGGTACCTGGAGTAGCCGCGCACGTGGCCGGGGGGCTCGGTCCACTCGAAGTCCGCTTCGTTGTAGAACGGCACTTGCCTGCTCCCTAAAGGAAAGTTCAAAAGAGGTAGGTAACGGGGCCGGTTTCACCTGGACGGGCTATCCCCTGCCCTCGACGAACAGGCGGCCCAGGTCCACTTCGCGCTCCAGGTCCGCGACGCCGCCGGCGTAGCGGACGTCACCGAGCACCAAGACGATCGCGTGATCGGCGACCGACAGCACCTTGCGGACGTTCTGCTCGACGATGACGGTGGTCAGGCCGGCCCGGGCGAGCTCGCCGACCTTCTCGTAGACGAGGTCGATGAGCTTCGGTGACAGGCCGAGGGACGGCTCGTCGATGAGCACGAGCCGCGGTCGCAGCATGATCACCTTGGCGATGGCGAGCATCACCTGCTCGCCGCCGGACAGGGTGTGGGCGAGCGCGTGCCGCCGCTCGGCGAGCCGCGGCAGCAGTTCGTAGACGTGCTCCGCCCGCTCCCGCAGGTCCTTCTCCGACTTGACCGGGTAGGCGCACATCCGCAGGTTGCCCTCGACGGTCAGGAACGGGAACACGACCCGCCCCTGCGGCACCATGCACAGCCCGCGCCTGACCCGCTGGTGGGGGGGCCGCCTGGCGACGTCCTCGCCTTCGAGCAGCACCGCGCCGCGCCAGGTGCGCACCAGGCCGGAGATGGTCTTCAGCAGGGTGGACTTGCCGGAACCGTTCGGGCCGATGACCGCGGTGATCTTGCCCCGGGGCACCTCGATGTCCACGCCGTGCAGCGTCTCCATCCGGCCGTAGCCGGAGACGAGCCCGCGGGTCGCGAGCACCGGCGGCTGCGGCCCGGCCGCCGCGCCGGCCGGACCCGGCACGGTTTCAGTCGCCAAGGAAAGCCTCCCTCACGTCCTGGTCCGCCAGCACGTCGCCTGGCTTGCCGCGCGCCATGACCTGGCCGGCCGCCAGCACGACGACGGTGTCGCACAGCCGCTGGATGATAGGAATGTTGTGCTCGACGAGCAGCAGGGTCAACCCGCGGTCACGCAGCGCCAGCAGGTGGGCGGCGATCTCGTCGGCGAGGCCCGGGTTGATGCCCGCCATCGGCTCGTCGAGCATGAGCATCTTCGGCCGGAGCATGAGCACCTGGGCGATCTCGAGCAGCTTGAGCTGGCCGTAGGAAAGGGTGGCCGCCTCGGCGGTGGCGAGCCGGGCAAGCCCGGTGAACTCAAGCAGTTCCCGTACCTGGTCCTCGCCCTGCGGCAGGCCCGCGTCCGCCGGGTCCGCCGGCGCCGGGTTCCCTGCCGCGGCCTCACCGTGCCGCCCGCCGCGCGAAGCGCCGCGCCCGCTCGGCCGCCCGGCGAAGACCAGCAGGTTCTCCGCGACGGTGAGCGCCGGGAAGACGCGGGTGAGCTGGAAGGTGCGCACCAGCCCACGGCGGCTGACCTGATGCGGCGCCAGGCCGGTGATGGACTGCCCGTTGAACGTGAGCTGACCGGAATCGCAGGCCGTGTACCGGGTGATGACGTCGAACAGGGTGGACTTGCCGGAACCGTTCGGGCCGATCACGCCGGTGATGGAGCCCTGCGGGACGGTCAGCGTGACGTCGTTCAGCACCTTCAGGCCGCCGTAGGACTTGGCCACCCGGTCAACCCGCAGCAGGCAGCCGCCCTCTTCCCCGGTCACCATCCGACCACGCCCCGCCAGCGGGGGGAGTGACGCAGCAGCCCGAGCAGCCCGTAGGGCAGGTAGAGGGTGAGCAGCACGAGGACGACGCCGTAGCTGGCGACGTCGATGCCGGGGTGGGCGTTGAACGTGGTGGCCAGGTACTGAGACAGCGGGACCAGGATGAGCGCGCCGACGGTGCCGCCGAGGTAGCTGTTCATGCCGCCGAGGACCGCCATCAGCACGATCTGCACCAACAGGCTGATGCCGAAGACCGAGCCAGGATCGACGAACAGGAAGAACTGCGCGTAGAACGTGCCCGCCGCCGCGGCGATGGCGGCCGACAGCGCGAGCGCGGCCAGCTTGCGCCGGATCGGCGAGATGCCGCCGCGCAGGGCGGCGACCTCGTCGTCGCGGACCGCGGCGAGCTGCAGGCCGAAGTGCGAGCGGCGCATCCGGTAGGCGATCAGCACGGCGATCAGCCACATCACCATGACCGCGTAATAGAACTGCGTCCTGTTCCCGAACTGGAAGTCCGCGAACGAGGTGCCCGCGTAGGGGACGACGGCCCCCTGGCTGCCCTTGGTGACGGCGGTGGCCCCGTTGGCGATCTCGTAGGCGACCTGGCCGAGCGCCACCGTGACCAGGGCGAAGTAGTCGCCCCTGATGCCGGCCCGGAAGCAGGGGTAGCCGATGAGCACCGCCACGAGCGCCGCCAGGCCCATGCCGGCCAGCAGCCCGAGCCACGGCGTGACGCCGAAGTCCGCGTACAGCAGGGTGGAGGTGTAGGCGCCGATGCCGACGAACGTGGCGTGGCCGATGGAGTGCAGCCCGCCGTAGCCGCCGGCCACCGTCCAGCTGGTGCCGAGGATGGCGTACCAGAAGACGAGGATGCCGACTTGCAGGTAATAGAACGAGATGCCGGGCAGGAACGGCAGCGCGACGGCGGCGGCGAGCACGGCCAGCCCGGCGACGCCGGCGACCGGGCCGGCGTCGATGAGGCCGCGGCCGCGCAGGCTCGCGAGGCGCGGCCGGGTCCCGGCGGGGGCGGAGACGCTTGTCATCAGGCCACCCGCTCCATCCGGCCGAATAGCCCGTTGGGCCGCCAGATCATCAGCACGATGAAGGCGCCGAACACGAACGCGACCGACATCTGGACGTTGACCATGGTGGCGAAGACGGACTGGCCGATGCCGATGAG
>DAHWEX010000154.1 GCA_027326205.1 Actinomycetota bacterium | reverse complement strand
CTGCGCTGGACCCCTTGTCAACTAAGTCAGCTAACGCACCGCAACCCAGGGCTGCCGTCACCGCGATCATCGTCGCGCATGACGGCGCTCGGATGCTGCCCGCACTCGTCAAGGGCCTCCAGTCCCAGACCCACCCGGTCGACCAGACGATCGCGGTGGACACGGCGAGCCAGGACCGCAGCGGGGCCGTCCTCGCCGAACTGATCGGCCAGGACGCGGTGCTCGGGATGAGCGCCGCCACCGGGTTCGGCGAGGCGGTCGCGGCCGCGCTGGGGCACGCGACCCGGCGGCGGTCCGGCGCGACCGATCCCAGCCTCGCCCGGGCCGAGTGGATCTGGCTGCTGCACGACGACTGCGAGCCGGCCCCCGACGCCCTGGAGCGGCTGGTCCGGGCGGCCGGCCGGGACCCCGCGGTGGCCGTCGTCGGCCCCAAGCTGCTCGACGCCCAGGACCGGCGCACCCTGCGCGAGGTGGGCGTCTCCATCGACCGGGCGGGCCGCCGGGTCACCGGCATCGACCCGGGAGAGATCGACCAGGGCCAGCACGACCACAAGCGCGCCGTGCTCGCCGTGAGCTCGGCCGGCATGCTGGTGCGGCGCGAGGTCTGGGAGCGGCTCGGCGGGTTCGACCCCAACCTGAAGCTGATGCGCGACGACGTCGACTTCTGCTGGCGCGTGCAGGCGGCGGGCTTGCGCGTGCACGTGGCCACCGACGCGATCGTCTACCACTGGGAACTCGCCGGCCGGCGCCGCCGGGACGCCCAGGGCGGCAGCGTGCGGGCCGCCGACCGGCGCAACGCCCTGTACGTGCTGGCGGTCAACCTGCCGCTGCTGGCGATGTTCCGGATAGTCGGCGGCTGCGTCGCCGGGGCGCTCGCCCGCGCCTGCTACTTCCTGCTCACCAAGCAGCTCGACCTGTCCGCCGCGTACGCGCTGTCGGCGCTCGGGCTGTTCGCCCACCCGGTCCGGCTGCTCAAGGCGCGGCACCGCCGGGCCCGCCGCCTCGCGGAGGGCTACTACGCGGTCCGCGCCTTCATCCCGCCCGCGCACACCCTCGCCAAGGTCGCGGAGGAGATCGCCGGGATCGTCTCCAGCGGCCCGCCGCAGGCCTCAAGCGGCCGCCACCAGGCGACGGTCGAAGAGTCAGAACAGGACGCGCAGTTCGTCGACCAGGTGTCCCCGGTGCGCCGGATCATCGCGCACCCGGGGGTCCAGCTCTTCATCGCGCTGCTGCTGATCAGCCTGGTCGCCACGCGCCGGCTGCTTGGGACCAGCCCGCTGGGCGGCGGCGCGCTCGTGCCCGCCTGGGGCGGCGCGGCGGCGCTGTGGCACGAGTACCTGGCCGGGTTCCACGCGGTGAGCATGGGCACCTCCGCCTCCGCACCGCCGTACCTCGCGGTCGTGGCGGCCCTCGCCACGGTGCTCGGCGGGCAGGCGTGGCTCGCGGTCGACGTGCTGCTGCTCGGCTGCGTGCCGCTCGCCGGGGTGACCGCCTACCTCGCCAGCCGCTGGATCGCGGCCGCGGTCCCGGCCCGGTTGCTGCTCGCGGCGTCCTACGCGCTGCTGCCCGTCGCCACCGGCGCGGTGGCCGCCGGGCGGCTCGGGACCGCCGTCGCCTACGTCCTGCTCCCGCTCGCGGCGGTCAGCGCGGGGCGGACGCTCACCGCGGCGCCCCGCCAGGCGCACCGCGCGGCCTGGGCGACGGGGCTGCTGATCGGCCTCGCGGCCGCGTTCGCGCCGCTGGTCTGGGTGCTCGGCGTGGTGTTCGCCGCCGCCGCCCTCGGCGTCCGGCGCTGGTTCGCCGCCGTCACCCCGCTGAACGCGGCCATCGTCGCGGTCACGCCGTTCTTTGTCTTGTTCCCCTGGTCGCTGTCCCTGCTGACCAGCCCGTCGGGCTTCCTGCTCGAGGCGGGACTGGCCGCCCCCGGGCTGACCACGCACGGACTCGGGGCCACCGCGCTGCTCGCGCTCAGCCCCGGCGGGCCCGGCGTGCCGCCGCTCTGGGTCACCGCGGGCTTCGGGCTCGCCCTGGTCGCGCTGGTGCGGCCGGGCCGGCGGCTGCCGGTGGTCACCGCCGGCTGGGCTGTCGCCGTCACCGGTCTGCTCGCCGCCGTGGTGCTCAGCCGGGTGAGCGTGACGCCGCCGGCCGGCGGTGTCACGGCCGACGGGTGGCCGGGGGTCGCGCTCGCACTCGCCGCGCTTGGACTGCTGGTCGCGGCCGCGCCCGCGGCCGAGTGGCTGGCCGGCGGCATCTCGAACGGGCCGGGGCTCCGCCCGGCGGGCCGCGCCTCCGCGCCCGGGGTCGCCCGGCGGGTGCTCGCGGCCGTCGCGCTCGCCGGCGCGGCGACCGCACCACTCCTCGTCGCCGCCTACTGGGTGAAGGACGGCGTGCGCGGCCCGGTCGGGAAGGTCTCCGCGCCGCTGCTGCCCGCGTTCGTGGCCGCGTCGTCCAACTCGGGCGCGCAGTACCGGACGCTGATCCTGCGGCCCGAGGGCGCCGGCCTGGCCTACCAGGTCGTCAGGCAGGGGGACCCGACGCTGGGCGCGCCGGAACTGGGCATGTCCTCGGCCGCGGCGGCCGCGCTGAGCCGGCAGGTCGCGGCCCTCGGCTCCCCGGACGGCGCGGACGCGGGCGACCCAGGCCTGGTGCTCGGCTCGTTCGGGATCAGGTGGGTGCTGCTGCCCAGCCCGGTCAGCGTGCAGCTCGCCGCGCGGCTTGACGCGTCGCCGGGCATCGTCGCCCTGAACAAGGGACCCGCGTACGACCTGTGGCAGGTGACCGGGGCCGTCGGCCGGGTCACCGTCGCCGAGCCTTCCGGTGCCACCGCCGTGCTCTCGTCGGGGACGGTCAGCATGACCGGGGCGACCGCCCCGGCCAGCGGCGGCACCCTGATCCTGGCCGAGCCGTACGGCGGCTGGACCGCCAGGCTCAACGGGCGCGACCTCAGGCCGGTCGCGGCCCCGGTGAACGGCTGGGCCCAGGCGTTCGTGCTCCCCCCGGGCGGCGGCACGCTCTCCATCGCCCGCAACGACCTGGCCCGCCCGGTCTCGCTCGTCGTGGAACTGATCGCCACGCTGGCCGTCATCGTCCTTGCCCTGCCCGGCAAGCGCGTGGAGTCGGCCGAGGACGGCGCGGCGCGGACGGCGCGGACGGCACGGCGCGAGGGCAGGGGCGGTGCCGTCGGCCGGCGTGGCCGCGCCGCCGGACACCGGGCGGGCGCTCCCGACCGGCCCGGGCCCGCTCGCGAGCGCCGCGAGCTGACCGCCGGGAACCGGGGACCCGCGACGGCGGCGGCACCGGGCCAGGACGCGGCGCCGACGGAACCCGCCGAGCCCGAGACCGTGGTCGGCGCCGCCCCCTGGGACGCCGCCCCCTGGGACAAGGCGGGCGACTGGGACCGGTCGGCCGGCGCCGCGGGCCAGCGGCCCGCGGCGCCGGAGGGCTCGGACGAGTGGGCCTGGTCGGCCGATCCGCTGGATACGTCGCGGCCCCTGCCCGTCATGGGCCGTCGGGCTGACCCAGGGCCGGGGACGCAGGACCCGTCGCCCCGGCCGGGGAGTCCCTCGGGCACGTCGCGGCCGCTGCCCGTGACGGGGCGGCGGGATGACGCCGGACGCCGGACGCCGGATCCCTCGCCCTGGCCGGGAGACCCCGCGGACACGTCGCGGCCCCAGCCGGCCGCGGCCGGGCTCGACGACGCGCAGTGGCTGGCGAGCCTCGCGGGCGATGACGCCCCGGTCGCGCGATCCTCCGGCCCGCAGCCGCCGCTCCCGGCGGACGCCGGGGGACCGCAGGACCCAGGCCAGGCGAAGCCGCCGGGATGGCGCGGCGCCCTCGCCCGGTTTACCGGGCAGCAGCCCGCCCTGCCGGCCGACTCCGGCACCGAGCCTGCCCCCGGCTCCCCGGCGGCACGGGACGCGGCGGCACGGGACGTGGCGGCCGGGTCCGGGCCGGACGAGGCCGACTGGCTCGAGGAACTGCTCAGGAAGAACGGCACGAGCCAGGCGCCCGCCGGCCTGGAGAGCCCTGCCCTCGGTAGCCCGGTACCGGAAACGCCGCCGCCGCTCCCCCGCCCGGGGTGGGAGGCCGGACCACGGCGCGCGCCGTGGGAGAGCGGCCCGCAGCCGCCGGTGACCACGGCGACCCCGCGCGCCGATCAGGCCCAGCCTGGCCCGCGGACCGGCGCGCAGCCGTCCGCCCGCGGCGAACAGCCGTCCGCCTGGCGCACCGATGCCAAGTCAGCCTGGGGGACCGGCGCGTTCCCTGCCGCCCGGACGGGGGCACAGCCCGCCGCCCGCACGGGGCCGCGGCCGGCCGGCCGCACCGGGGCGCAGCCGACCTTCACCCCGACCGGACCGCAGCCGACCTTCACCCCGAGCGGACCACAGCCCACGTTCACGCCAAGCGGCGCGTACCCGACCTTTACCCCCGGTGGCCCGGGCGCGGCAGGCACCCCGGGAATCCCGGGTGCGGCAGGCGGGCCGGGCACCCCGGGCACCCCGGGCACCCCGGGCACCCCGGGCGCGACGGGCGGCCAGGGCGCGACGGGCACCCCGGGCGGGCCGACGGGGCCGGGCGCGGAACGGCCCGTTTCCCCGTCGGGCGCCCAGCCGGCGCAGCAGGCGCCCTGGGAGACCACAGGCCCCCGGCCCACGGCGTCCAGTGCCGCGGCGTCCGGGCGCGAGCCCGCGCACGCGGGCAGGCCGGACGCCGCGGCAGCCGACGCGCCGCCCGCGAAGCCCGAGCGCCATTCGCACCGGGGCGGCAAGCACGGCAAGCCGAGCCGCTGGCGCGGCCCGGGCAAGGACGGTGGCTCGTGATGCGCCGTCCCGCGGCGCGCGGCCTCGCCGTCACCCCGCGCGCCGCCGTGCCCGGCGCGGTCGTGCTCGCGCTCGTCATCGTGTTCGCGGCCGCCTGGGCCACCCGGCCGGGGCCCGTCCAGGTGGCCGCGGCCAGCGGCCAGCGGGTCGCGGTGACGTCGGTCACGCGGTCGTGTCCCCCGCCCGCGCAGGGCTCTGGCGCGTCGCGGATCTCGATGATCGCCATGTCCGGGACCGCCGGTTCCGGGTCTACCGGGACGGCGACGTTCAGCGGCGTTCTGGCGGCGCCCGCCGGCACCGGCACCGGCACCGGCGTCGGCGCCAAGAAGCCCGCCGCCACCAAGACCCCGTCGGCCGCCGGCGCCAAACCGGTCACGGTGACCTCCCCAGACGCGGTCGCCACGGTGACCGCACCCGGCGGCGGCGGTGCGGCGGTGTCGGCCAGCGGCCAGATGGCCGAGGGGTTCGAGGCGGAGCAGACCGACGCGTCGGGCACCGGCGTGGTGAGCTGCACGCACCCGGGCTCGGACATGTGGTTCGTGGGCACCGGGGCCGCCGACGGCGCCGCCAAGGTCTGGCTCTACCTGATGAACACCGGCGGCATCGCGGCGAGCGCGGACGTCACGATCCTGACGGACACCGGTCAGCAGAACGGCCTGACCAGCGCCATCACGGTCGCCCCCGATCAGTTCGTGGCCGAGAACGTCGCACCGTACGTGCAGGGCTCGCAGGCGGTGGCCATCCACGTGCAGGCGGGCACCGGCCAGGTAGCCGCCTCGGTCTGGGAGGGCGGCGCGAGCGGCGGCGCCTGGCTGCCGCAGGCGAACGCCCCGGCGACGAGCCTGGTCATCCCCGGGCTGACCGTGGCGAGCAGCGCCGCGAAGCTGTTCGTGGTGGTGCCGGGCGCGACCGACTCCCAGCTGAAAGTCACGGCCTACACCCCGGCGGGGGCGTCCGCGCAGTTCCCCGGCGCCCCGGTGGACGCGACGGCGGGCGCCGCCACCCCGCTGGCCCTCAACTCACTGGGCGCGTCGGCGGCCGGGCTCAGGCTCACCTCCAACGTCCCCGTCGTGGCGGGCGTTCTCGTCCCCGGCGCCGGCATCGGCTCGTTCACCACGGCGGTCGCCCCGGTCACCGAGCAGGGCGTGGTCGCGGCCAACCCGTCGGGCCGGGGCGTCACGGTCGGCCTGCTGCTGACCGCCCCGTCGGCGGCCGCGACGGCCGAGATCTCCGTGATCAGCGCGGACGGCACGGTCACCACCCCGGCGGGCGACCAGAACGTCACCGTGGCCGCCGGGCACACCCTGGCGGTGGCGGTGCCCGGGCCCGCCGGCAGCGGCGGGAAACCGTACGCGATCGTGGTGACACCGCGGGCCGGCTCGGGGCCGCTCTACGCGGCCCGCGCGGTGACCTCGGGGACCGGGGGCCTGTCCGCCCCGCTGTCGTCGCTGCTGCCGGTGGCCAGCGCGATGACCGAGATCACCCTCCCGCCCGCCGACAACAGCTACACGACGATCTTCCCGTAGACGATCTTCCCGTAGTAGCGAGGTTCCCCGGCGGGCGCCTAGTCCAGGCCGCCCCGGTAGTTGGGGTCCACCGTGTCCGGGTCCAGGCCGAGGAAGTCGGCGAACTCCTCGACGACGACGTCGAAGACCAGGTCGCTCAGTTCGCCGTCGTTCTCCGTCCGGGCCATGAGCGGCCGGCGGTAGACCACGATGCGCGCCGGAGCGGCCGGCTGGGCGGGATCGTCCGGGTTGGGCCGGCCCGGCACGGTTCTGGCCAGCGGCAGCGGCATGCTGTCGTCCACCAGTTCGTCGGCCTCGGGCACCTCCTGGACGGCGAACTCCACGCCGGACAGCTCCGCCTCCCAGCGCGGCTCGAGCCGCGCCACCGCGTCGAGCACCAGGTCGTCGAACTGCTGGGAGCGGGTCCGGTAGAGGGGCACTCCTGGCGGCACGAGACGGCCGCGAAGCCCCCGGCCGTGCCGGTCCCGCCGCCGGACCTGCGGGGCCCGCCTGGGCCCGTTCTCACCGCTGTGCACAGTTACCGAGGCTATCCCGGCCGCCCGCCAGCCGGATAGCGGCGGGGCGCGGGAGCGGCGAACTCAAGCCGGACGAAACGACACGATCGCGAACCATGCCCGGGTGATGGCGTAACGGGCTTCCGATGGGTACCGTCAGCCGTTGTGAGTGAGATCCAGAAACTGCCGACGGCCGCGGGGGCGTCGCGAGCGAGGCGGCTGGATGGAACTCGACTGGTCATGGCTTTCCCGCATGCCAACGGGGCGTGGACCACTATCGTGATCAATAACGATCTGGTGAGGGTGGTGGGCTGGTGAATTCCCGTTGCTGCTCACGGACCGCGTGCAAGCAGTCTCCCGTTTACACGCTCACGTACGTGTACAAGGACTCGACTGCCGTTCTCGGCCCGCTTGCGCTCTACGGCGATCCGCACGCATGGGACCTCTGCGAGATGCACGCGGCGCGGCTCGTGGTGCCGCGCGGCTGGGACGTGGTCCGGCTCCCGCCGGACCCGGCGCAGGAGCGAGCCGACGACCTTGAGGCGCTGGCTAACATCGTCCGCGACGTGAGCCGGGCGGAGCGGGCCGCCGCCCAGGCGCGCCCGGTGTCTTCGGCGGGCGCCGCCGCTTCCGGCGCGGCGGTGGGCCCGCCCCGGCAGGGCCCGGTGCGGCAGCCGGACTCCCGCCCCGGCGACCCCCGGCAAGGCCGCCCCGCGGCCGGCGCCGAGCCGGTCGGCCAGGGCGTCGAGGTTGGCCGCCGCGGCCACCTGCGCGTCGTCCGCTCCGCCCCGGCCCCGCAGCAGGAGGCCTAGGTCCCGGTCCCGGTCCTTCATCCGCCCGCCTGATTCGTCCGGTACCCTCGCGTGGCGGCGTCCTCGTGCGCGCAGCTGTGGCGTGCGACCGATAGGTTGATTCTGCGATCGAGGCGGAGAAGCCACTAACCAAGGGGCCCGTGTGTCCATTTCGTCCGCTTATTGACAATTTTGTCCGGGCCAGTGGAGCGCCGAGGACGAACGGGGCTCGTGAGAAAGCGGGGTTGAGGTGTCGGACCTGAACAAGATCTTCAAGGCTTATGACGTGCGCGGTATCGTTCCCGACGAGCTTGACGAGGCCGTGGCGGAGGCGGTCGGCGCGGCATTTGTCCGGCTGACCGGGACGAAGACCCTCGTTACCCTGCACGACATGCGGACGAGCAGCGTCCCGCTCGTCGAGGCGCTCGGCCGCGGCGCGGCGTCCCAGGGAGCGGACGTCATCCAGGGCGGCCTTGGCTCCACCGACATGGTGTACTACGCGAGCGGCTCCCTCGGCGTCCCGGGCGCGATGCTCACCGCGGGCCACAACCCGGCTAAGTACAACGGGATCAAGCTGTGCAAGGCCGGCGCGAAGCCGGTCGGCATCGAGACCGGCCTGGCCGAGATCAAGAAGATGGTCGCCGACGGCGTGCCGGCCTACGACGGCGCGCCCGGCAAGGTCACCGACCGGGACCTGCTCCCCGGGTACGCCGCGTACCTCAAGAAGCTGGTCGACCTGTCCGAGATCCGGCCGCTCAAGGTCGTCGTCGACGCGGGCAACGGCATGGGCGGGCACACGGTGCCCACCGTGTTCGAGGGCCTGCCGGTCACCACGGTCCCGCTCTACTTCGAGCTCGACGGCACGTTCCCCCACCACGAGGCGAACCCGATCGACCCGGAGAACCTGCGCGACCTGCAGCGGGCGGTCAGGGAGCACTCCGCGGACATCGGACTCGCCTTCGACGGCGACGCCGACCGGTGCTTCGTCGTCGACGAACGCGGCGAACTGGTGAGCCCGTCGGTGATCACCGCGATGGTCGCGACCCGCGAGCTGGCCAGGGAGCCGGGCGCGACGGTCATCCACAACCTGATCACCTCGCGGGCGGTGCCCGAGATGATCGGCGAGCACGGCGGCACCCCGGTGCGCACCCGGGTCGGCCACTCGTTCATCAAGGCGAAGATGGCGGAGACCAACGCGGTCTTCGGCGGCGAGCACTCGGGACACTTCTATTTCCGGGACTTCTGGTTCGCCGACTCGGGTATGCTCGCCG
>DAHWEX010000151.1 GCA_027326205.1 Actinomycetota bacterium | reverse complement strand
GCGAGGATGTCTACCAGGAGACGCTGCACCGGCTAGCCGCCCGCTGGTCGCGCGTGGACAACCCCACATCCCGGCCAACCCGTACCAAGGCTGACCCCTACCAGCGTTCCCCCTCGCCAGAGTCACGGGCCGGGGGAACGTGAAACCAGCGCCCGTTCTGGAGACTTACGGTCGTCCAGAACGGGCGCTAGCCACCCCGCACGACGGCAGCACTGCGTAATCCCGGCCCGTTGCGCCTGCCTTCCGCAGCACTCGCCCGCCCAGCACCCTCGGTCGCTCCGCCTCTTCGCTTAAGCGCGGGCGCCGCAAAGGCCGCGAACCGGACGTGATCATGGGCCGCTCGTGCGCAAAGATAAATGATCATGGGCGGCCAGTGTGCAAAGACGCGCGGGCGGGGCGGTCCGGTGGGCATCGACGGTCACGGAATGCGGCTCCTGCGGTTAGCGGGCGGTGGCCTGGAGGAGTTCGGCGCGGGTGCTGATGCCGAGCTTCTGGTAGATGCGGGCCAGGTGGGTTTCCACCGTCTTGACCGTCACGAACAGCGCCTCGGCCGCCTGCCGGTTGGTCAGGCCGGACGCGGCCAGCTCGGCGACCCGTCGCTCGGTCGGGGTGAGCGAGTCCGGGCCGGTGACCGCCGACCGGCGCGGGCGCAGGCCGAGGGCGCGCAGCTCGTGGCGGGCGGCCTCGACCAGCGGGACGGCGCCCATCCCGTCGGCCAGCTGCATGCCCTCGCGCAGCCGCCGCTCGGCGTCCTGGCGGAGCCCGGCCCTGCGGCAGGCGGTGCCGAGCTCGACGAGGGCGTGTGCGCGCTGCAGCGCCGACGGGCTCCCGGCCAGCGCCTTGACCGCCTCTTCGAGGAGTTCGCGGCGCTCTTCCCCGTCGGCGAGCGCCGCCTGGGCGCGCAGCGCGAGGCCGACCGCCCGGGCGACGCCGGACCAGCGGGCCCGGTCGAGCAGCTCGTCCGCCCGGCGCCGGGCCCGGTCGCCCTCGCCGAGCGCGAGGGCCGCCATGGCGGCGGTCCGCTGCCACGGCATGAACCCCGGGTGGTCGATCCCGAAGCCGGACCTGAGCAGCTCCCCCGCCGTCTCCGCGTCGCGCAGCGCCTGCGCCGGCTGGCCGGAGGCGAGGGCGAGGCTGGCCCGCGCGAACAGCGCGACGGGGAAGTCCATCGAGCCGGGCGGCGCGTTGCCGAACAGCCCGGCCGCGTCACGGGCGGCGGCGAGGTCACCGCGTTCCAGGTGGATGTGCACGAGCAGGCCGCCCGACCAGGAGTCACCCGCCGTCCAGCCCTCCCGGGCCGCGACCCGGGTCTGCTCAAGGTCGGCCAGGGCGCTGGTCAGCTCGCCCCGGTGATAGCGGCCGATGGCGCGGTGGTAGCTGGCCATCGCGAAGCTCAGCAGCGAGCCGCGCCGCCGGGCTTCCCCGAGCGCCGCGTCGCCGATCCGCTCGGCGGCGGCCAGTTCGTCCACGGCGCACAGCGCCTGGATGACGAGCCCGTTGAGGATGCCGAGGCTGGCGGGGTCGACGAGCGGGTCGGCGGCGGTGGCGCGCTCGGCAAGCTCGCGGACCCGCGCGGGCGGCTCGGCGGCGAAGGCGAACCGCAGCGCGAGGTGCGCGAGCAGCCCCGGGTCCGCCGGCGGCCGCCCGGCCCGGGCCGCCTCGATCATCGGGCGGAGCCGGGCCGTGGCCAGCGGGTGCAGGCCCGCGCGGAACGTCGTGGCGCTCAGGTAGCCGACCAGCAGCGGCGGCAGGGCTGGGTCCTGCGGCGCCAGCAGCTCCAGTGCCTCTTCCATCACCCGGGCCGCCGCCTCGTGCGCCCCCTGGCTGAAGCGCAGCCGGCCAAGCGCGGCGAGTGCCCGCACCCGGACGTCGGGCGCCTCGAGCAGCGGCAGCGCCTCGTCGATGCGATCCGCGGCTCCCGCGTCGCCGTGCTCGATTTCCGCGTTCGCGAGCTCGAGCAGCACCTCACCGCGCTCGCCCGGCCCCGGCGGCTCGGTCAGCGCCCGTTGCAGCAGGTGGGCCGCGGCGCCGGGATCGCCCCTGGTCAGCGCGCGCGCCGCCGCCTCGCGGAGGGTCGCCACCGTCCGCTGGTCCCCGTCCGGCCGGGTGAGCAGCAGCTGGGCGACGATGACATCGGGCGCTGCGCCGTCGGCGGCGAGCAGGTCCGCGGCCCGGCGGTGGGCCCGGGCCCGGGCGAAGGCCGGGATGTCGGCGTAGACGCTGGTGGCGATCAGCGGGTGGGCGAAGCGCAGCGGCTCGCCCGGGGCCATGATGTGCGCCCCGGCCAGCGCGTCGGCGGCCTGCTCGGCCGGCGCCGCCTCCAGGCCGGCCAGCAGCCGGGCCTGGCGCATGGGCGCCCGGTTGCCCAGCACCGCGACGGCCTTGGCCAGCAGTTCGGCCGGCTCGCCGAGACGCGCGAGCCGCACCAGCACGGCCCGCAGCACCGAGTCGGGCACCAGGGAGCGCACCCGGTCAACCGAGCCCGCCGTCGGCGCGATGCCGTCGGCGCGCAGCGCCCGCAGCAGTTCGGTGGCGAGGAACGGGTTCCCGTCGGTGACCTCGGCGCAGGCCCGGGTGAACGCGGGCTCGGCCGCGGCCAGTCCGGTGGCGGACATCTCGGCCGCGGCCATCCGGGCGATCGCCTCCGGGCTGAGCGCCCGGGGCCGGATCAGCGAACGGCCAGAGCGTTCCCGCAGCCAGTCGAGGGCCTGCTGGTCGACGGCCGGCTCGCCGCTGCGCACCGCGATCATGACCGTGGCGGGCAGTTCGTCGATCCGCGCCGCGAGGTACGCCAGGTAGGACAGCGACGGCCGGTCGGCCCACTGGGCGTCGTCCACCTGGATGAGCAGGCCGCCCGGCCGTTCCGCGCGCGGCGCGCTCGCCGCGACGTTCACCGTGAGCCAGTACAGGCCGCGAACGAGCGCCGAGGAGTCGGCCGACGGCGACGCTACCGGGTCGAACAGGGCGGCGGCCAGCGCGGCCTGCCCGGACAGCAGCCGGGCGCGCTCGCTGGGCAGGCCGGTCTCGTCCGCCTTCGCCAGGGTGGCGGCGAACACGCCCGCGGCGACGCCGAACGGCGCGTCGCGTTCCAGGTCGATCCCGCGAGCGGTCAGCACGGTCATGCCGAGCGCCGCGGCCATCGCCCGCGCCTCCGCGAGCAGCCGTGACTTGCCGATGCCGGCCGGCCCTTCGAGCACGACGAGCCCGCCCGTACCGGACCGGGCCGCCGCGAGCGCCGCCGACAGCGCGGCTAGCTCGGTCTCCCGCTCGAACAGTCCGTCGCCCGGATCGTTCTTCCTCGCGGTGCCGCCCGCGCGCGCCGCGCCGGGCTTTTCTGTTCGCTCCATGCCCACGGAGTTAACAAATATCCGCTATTCCTTACGCCACGCACTGTTCTCGGGGTACGAGTCGGTAAAAATCGGTGCTTGACCCCCGATGCTGGACAGGCCGCGAGGCGGCATCGTTGCTCTCGTGCCCCCGGACCTTGCCCGGCTTTCGATCGTCTTCGACCTCGCCGCGGAGCCCATCGCTGGCGTCGTCTGCGACGACGCCGGCCAGGGCCTGCCGTTCGCCGGGTGGATGGAACTGACCCGCACCATCGAGCGGGCCCTGGCGGCGGCGCGGCGCGACGGCGCCCGCGGCGCCTGACGCCCCGGCGCCCTCCGGCCGACCCGCGGACGCTCCCGCACGCAGGCGGGTGCGGGACCGCCCGCGGGTTCGGACGCGCCCGCACCCGGCCGTCGCCTCGCCGTATTCCCGCAGTTCAGCGCACAGATAACGGCACCGGCGGCGCAGCACGCGCAAGAGTCGCTTATGCCCTGCGCGAGAAAGAGTAAGGCCCAAAATGCCGAATTACCCCTAACAAAACGAGGTCAAACCGTTAGCGGCGATTAAGGTTGAAGAGACAAATAAAAGAAAGGCAACCGGAAGGGCTTCCTCAGTGACTACCGCCGAGATCGATCGGCAACCGAGAGGAGCCTTCGCGGCCCTCTCCTCGCGCAGCTACCGGATCTACATCAGCGGGCAGAGCCTGTCGAACACCGGCTCGTGGATGCAGAGCATCGCCCAGGACTGGCTGACGTTCACCCTCACCCACAGCTCGACCGCCGTCGGCGTGACGATGGCGCTGCAGTTCCTGCCCATGCTCCTGCTCGGCCTGCACACCGGCGCGGTCGCCGACCGCCTGCCGAAGCGGCGCATCCTGCTGACCACGCAGTCGCTCAACGGCGTCGCCACTGCGGCGCTGGCCGTCATCACGCTCTCGGGCGCGGTCCACGTCGCCGACGTGTACGCGTTCGCGCTGCTCACTGGCTTGATCTTCGCGTTCGACAGCCCGGCAAGGCAGGCCTTCGTGACCGAGGTGGTGGCGGAGGACCAGCTCCGCGCCGCGATCTCGCTGAACGCCGCGGTGTTCCAGGCAACCCGGCTGATCGGCCCGGCCATCGCCAGCGTGCTGATCGCCACGGCGGGCACCGGCTGGGTGTTCGCGCTCAACGCGGCCTGCTACCTCGGGCCGACCGCCGGCCTGCTGCTGCTCCGCCCGTCCGACCTGTACCCGGCCCCGGTCGTCGCCAAGGGCCAGGGCTCGGTCCTCGCGGCGGTTCGCTACCTGCGCGGCCGACCGGACGTGCTGTGGACGATCTTCCTGGTCGGGATGCTCGGCACGTTCGGCCTGAACTTCCCCATCGTGCTCACCGCGATGGCGAAGTCCGCCTTCGGCGGCAACGCCAGCACCTACGGCCTGTTCAACATCGTGCTGGGCGCCGGCTCGGCGGCGGGCGCGGTCCTGGCCGGGGCCGGCGCCCGCCCGCGGACCCGCGCGATCATCACCACGGCGGCGGTCTTCGGCGTCCTGCAGGCGGTCGCGGCCCTCGCCCCGGACCTGCCCGCCTTCCTCGTCCTGCTCGTCGCGATGGGCTTCGTCAACCTCATCTGCCAGGCGATGGCCAACGCCTCGGTCCAGCTGGCGGTCGACCCGGAGATCCGCGGCCGCGTCATGGGCCTGTACATGCTGGTCTTCATCGGCGGCACCCCGCTCGGCGCGCCGATCATCGGCGCGGTCACCAGCCACTACGGCGCCAGGGCCGGCATGCTGATCTGCGGCGTCATCCCCGCCCTGGCCGCCGTGGTGATGGCCGTGGCCGTCGCCAGGCGCTCTCGTCGGCGGCCGCCGGCCTCCTGGGAGACGCTGGAGAGCATCGACTGGGAGCGCAGCGTGGAGCGCGTCGGGCTGTAATCGCTGTGGTCAAGATCACCAATCAAAGATCTTTGGTGTTTCGGCCCCTATGAGGGCCAAAAAACCAAAGATCTTTTCGAAATGATCTAGCCTGCCAGAAGTGTCCTGGGCCAGGGTGGACAGCCCCCCATGAGTGTCCTACGGTGGCGTTATGGGCTCGGCGGTGATGCCCTCGGAGGTCGCTCGCCTCGTTGAGTCGCGGAGCGGTCCCGCCCGTGACCCTGCCCGGCAGACCGGGGCGGCCGCGATCTTCGCCCACCAGCTCCGCTACCTGGCCGAACCCACCGACATCGCGCTCGGGATCTCCGCCGACGGCGACAACGGCAGCGTGCTCGCGGGCCTGGCGACAGCCCGCGAGCCGGGGCTGCTGACGATCGCGCTCGCCGGGGGGAGCGGCGGGCGGATCGCGGCGGCGGGGACGGCGGACCACCTGCTGACCGTGGCCTGCGCCGGCCCGTGCGTGGTCAAGGAGATACAGGTGACCACGTGCCACGTCCTGTGGGAGCTGGTGCACGTGTTCTTCGAGCAGCCGGGCGTGCTCGGTCTCGGGGTCGTCCGGTGAGCGGGGAAGAAGAGACCTTCGGCCCTGCCTGCGTGAGCGATCACTGCATAACGTGCGCAGATGTGGCGGTTGAAGTACGGATAGCGCGGCTGCTGCCCGACGGCCTGGCCGACGTGGACACCGGCGCGGGCATCGAGCGGGTCAGCGTCGCCCTGGTGAGCGCCGCCGTGGGCGACACGGTCCTGGTGCACGCCGGCGAGGCGATCGCGGTCGTGACGCCATGAGCGAGTTCGCGAGCGAATCGGCGAGCACAGCGAACGGGCCGCCGGACGGCGCGGGCGCGTTGGAGGCGCTGTATCCGTTCCTGTACGCGCAGCCGGGCGACCTGCCCGCGGTGCTGCGCGAGGTGCGCGCGTCCACGGTGGCCAAGGCCGAGGAGATCACCGAACCGCGAGCCCAGACCACGATCTACCGGGTTCTCCGGGAACTCACCGCAGCGGAGGTGCCACATGTGTCTCGGGATTCCAGGCGAGGTCATCGAGATCCACCCGGACCAGCCAGACCTCGCGAAGGTTGACGTCAGCGGCGTCAAGCGGCTGGTCAACATCGGGCTGCTGTCCGACGACCCGCCGAAGCCGGGCGAATGGGTGCTCATTCACGTCGGCTTCGCCCTGTCCAAGATCGACGAAGCCGAGGCCGCGGCGGCCCTGTCCTTCCTTGAGGGCATCGGCCAGGCCTACGAGGACGAGATCGCCGCGCTGCGCTCGTCGGTGATCGACTAGCTCTCGCCGTTAGGGGTGACGATGCGGTTTGTCGATGAGTTCCGGGACGCGGACAAGGCCCGCGCGCTGGCCGCGAAGATCGCGGCGCTGTGCGAGCCGGGCCGCACCTACCAGTTCATGGAGGTGTGCGGCGGGCACACCCACACGATCTACAAGCACGGCCTGGAGGACTACCTGCCGGAGGCCATCACGCTGGTGCACGGGCCCGGCTGCCCGGTGTGCGTGATCCCGATGGGGCGGGTCGACGACGCCATGCACCTGGCGGCGAACCCGGACGTGATCATGACCTCGTTCGGCGACATGATGCGGGTGCCCGGCTCACGCGGGTCGTTTCTCGACGCGAAGGCGGAAGGCACCGACATCCGCATGGTGTACTCGCCGCTCGACTCGCTGAAGATCGCCAGGCAGAACCCGGACAAGCAGGTCGTGTTCATGGCCATCGGGTTCGAGACGACCGCGCCGTCCACGGCGATGACGATGCTCCGCGCTCGGTCGGCCGGCCTGGCGAACTTCTCGGTGTTCTGCAACCACGTCACGATCATCCCGGCGATCAAGGCCATCCTCGACTCCCCCGACCTGCGGCTCGACGGGTTCATCGGCCCCGGGCACGTGTCCACGGTGATCGGCTGCCGGCCGTACGAGTTCATCGCCCGCGACTACCGCAGGCCGGTCGTCGTGGCCGGGTTCGAGCCGCTGGACATCCTGCAGTCCATCTACCTGCTCATGCTCCAGCTCTCGGCCGGCCGCTGCGCGGTGGAGAACCAGTACTCGCGGGTCGTGCCGTGGGACGGCAACGTGGTGGCGCTGCGGGCCATCGGCCAGACGATGGAACTGCGGCCCTACTTCGAGTGGCGCGGGCTGGGGGTCATCTCGCACTCGGCGCTTCGGGTGCGGGACGCGTTCGCGGCGATGGACGCGGAGCGGCTGTTCTCCGTGCCCGGGGTGCGGGTGGCCGACCCGAAGGCCTGCCAGTGCGGCGAGGTGCTCAAGGGCGTGCTCAAGCCGTGGGAGTGCAAGGTGTTCGGCACCGCGTGCACGCCGGAGACGCCGATCGGCACCTGCATGGTCTCCCCCGAGGGCGCCTGCGCGGCCTATTACAACTACGGGCGGATGAACCGCAACCGGGTGCCCGAGGCCACGGTCCCGGCGGGCCGGCCATGACCGCGGGCCAGACGGACCACGCGGGCGGCGACCAGGCCAGCTCCGGCTGGATCGCCGGCGCGCCGCGCTCCCGCGACCACGCGGAGCGGCCGGAGAACCCGGCCGGACAGCCCTCGCTGCCGGTCTCCGACCGCGAGCGGCAGGTGCTCGACCGCATCGACCGGGCCCGGCGGCGCCGTCCCCGGGTCAGGGAAGAGCGGATCACGATGGCGCACGGCGCCGGCGGTAAGGCGACGCAGACGCTGATCGAGGCGGTCTTCCTTGACGCGTTCCGCAACCCGCTGCTCGAACCGCTTGAGGACGCCGCCCAGTTCCGGGTGCCCGCTCCCGGCGGCGGCGTGGCCGACGGGCTGGCCGGGGCGCGCCTCGCGCTCACCACCGACTCCTACGTGGTGTCCCCGCTGTTCTTCCCCGGCGGGAGCATCGGCGACCTGGCGGTCAACGGGACGGTCAACGACCTGTCCGTCTCCGGCGCGACCCCGCTCTACCTGACCGCCGGGTTCATCCTGGAGGAGGGCTTCCCCGTCGCCGACCTGCTGCGGGTCGTCGAGTCCATGCGGGCCGCCGCCGCGGTCGCGGGCGTCAGCATCGTCACCGGGGACACCAAGGTCGTGCAGCGGGGCAAGGCCGACGGCTGCTACATCAACACCGCCGGGGTCGGGGTGCTCCCCGCCGACGGCTCGCTCGGCGTCGCCCGCGCACAGCCCGGCGACGCCATTCTCGTGTCCGGCCCGATCGGCGACCACGGCATCACGATCATGCTGGCCCGCGGCGAACTCGACATCGAGGCCGACACCGTGTCGGACACCGCGCCGCTGAACGACCTGGTCGCGTGCCTGCGCCGCCAGGTACCCGGCGTCCGGGCGATGCGCGACGCGACCAGGGGCGGGGTGGCGACGATCCTCAACGAGATCGCCCGCGCGGCCGGTGCGGGCGTGCTGGTCACCGAGGACGCCATCCCGGTGCGGCCGGAGGTCCGCGGCGCCTGCGAACTGCTCGGCATCGACCCGATGTACGTCGCCTGCGAGGGCCGCCTGGTCGCGGTCGTCCCCGGCCCGAGCGCTTCGCTCGCGGTCGAGACGCTCCGCGCGCACCCGCTCGGCGCGGAGGCGGCGGTCATCGGCTCGGTCGTGGCCGACCAGCCGGGGATCGTCCGGCTGAGAACAGCGTTCGGCGGCACCCGGATCGTCGACATGCTGGTCGGCGACCCCCTCCCTCGCATCTGCTGACCGGCTGCCGGCCGTTCCGGCCGGCCTCGGCCGGAAGACCCGACGCCAGCCGGTTCGCGTGGTGCAGGGCGGCATCTTCAGAGACTGCGCCGACCAAAAGTTTCACGAGCAGGAGGAGCAGGCCTCCCTCTTCGACCAGCTGACCAGCGAGATCTCATTCAAGAGGCCCGGCGCATGCTCCTGGCATTACGTACGCGGGCGCGTTTAGCTATTTTCGGCTCATCACATATCGCCGGGCCGAAGGCCCGCCGCCTTTGGCGCTGTGGCCCGCACCGCTAGATCGGCACCGGAGCCGTGGCACTCTGCGCCGAACCTAACGGCGCTGCGCGCCACAGCGCCAAGGTCGTATTAGCGCTGGGGGCCACAGCGACAACTTGCCTGCGACCTCGCTACGCACTCATGCCGGAGACTGACCGCGGGGGTACTGGCGGCGGGGGTACTGGCGGCGGTCGCGGGCGGCGGCCACCACGGCCTGGCCGAGGCTGATGCCGCCGTCGTTGCACGGGATCCGGGAGTGCGTGAGCACGGTGAAGCCGCTGGCTTCCAGGCGGGTGACGGTCCGGCCGAGGAGCAGCAGGTTCTGGAAGACCCCGCCGGAGAGGGCCACCGTGGTCAGGCCGTACTGGTCGCGCAGGAGTTCGCAGCCGCGGTGGATGAGGGCGGCGACGCCGTTGTGGAAGCGGGCGGCGACGGCCTCCCGTGGCGCGCCCGAGTTCAGGTCGGCGACGGCCGCGGCGATCAGTTCCGCGCCACGAGCGCGAAAGGGCTCCGCCAGTACCGTGCCCGTCAACGCAGGGACCGTTCCCCCCCTTGTCTCGGTGCTTGCGCGGTGCGGTCCGGTCGCCGCGTCGGCGGCGCCCGCGCCCGTCGTCCGCACCGCCTCGCCACGGGGCAGTTCGATGCCTGCGGTGTACGCGCCGGTCTCGGCCGGGTCGGCGAGTTGTTCCAGTTCGATGGCCGCCTGGCCCTCGTAGCTGATCTCGTCGCGGACGCCCAGGATCGCGGCGGCGGCGTCGAACAGGCGGCCCGCGCTTGAGGTCAGCGGGGCGTTGACCCGCCGGCGGGCCATGGCGGTGACCGCGTCCCAGCGGCCGGCGTTGCGTCGCGCGACGTCAAGGGCGGCCGTGCCGCCCGGCGCCAGTTCATCCAGGTAGGCGGCGGCCATCCGCCACGGCTGGCGGATGGCCGCCGCGCCGCCCGGCAGGGGGACCGGGACCAGGTGGCCGGCCCGGTGGAACTCCGCCGCCGTCGCGATCAGGAACTCGCCGCCCCAGATCGTGCCGTCCGGGCCGTAGCCGGTGCCGTCGAACGCGACCCCGATGACCGGGCCGTCGGCGTCGTTGTCGGCCAGGCAGGACGCGATGTGGGCGTGGTGGTGCTGGACGCCGGCCAGTTCCACGCCGTCCAGGTCGAGCGCGTACTTCGTGGACAGGTACTCCGGGTGCAGGTCGTAGGCCACGACCTGCGGGGTGATGTCGAAGAGGCGGGCGAAGTGCTCGATACCTTCGGTGAACGAGCGGAGGGTTTCCGCGTTCTCCAGGTCGCCGATGTGGTGCGAGACGAACGCACGGCGGTCCTTCGCCAGGCAGAACGTGTTCTTCAGCTCGGCGCCGCAGGCGAGCACCGGACGGGGAAAGCCACTTGACACCCGGACCGGCTCCGGCACGTAGCCGCGGGAGCGCCTGATCAGCGCCGGGCGGCCGCGCGACGCGCGGGCCACCGAGTCGTCGGTCCTGATGTGGATGGCCCGGTCGTGGACCAGGAACGCGTCCGCGATCCCGGCCAGGCGGTCGATCGCGTCGGCGTCGCGGTAGGCGATCGGCTCGTCGCAGACGTTGCCGCTGGTCAGCACCAGGGGCCGGCCGACCGCCGCGAGCAGCAGGTGGTGCAGCGGGGTGTAGGGCAGCATGACGCCGAGCTGACGGTTACCCGGCGCTACCGACGTGGCGACCCTGGCCTCCTGGTGCCGGGCCCGGGCAAGCAGGACGATCGGCCGGGCCGGGCTCGCCAGCAGAGCGGTCTCGGCGTCGCCGACCTCGCACAGCTCTTGGGCCGCCGCGACCGTGGCGGTCATGACCGCGAACGGCTTGTCCTCGCGGTGCTTGCGGGCGCGCAAGGCGGCGACGGCTTCCTCGCTGGCGGCGTCGGCGGCCAGGTGGTAGCCGCCGAGGCCCTTCACCGCGACGACCTGGCCCGCCCGCAGCATCGCGGCGGCGGCCGTCATGGCGGGATCCGCTCCTTCCGCGGCAGCGAGCCTCAGGGGCCTGCCGGCTCCGTCGAGCAGCGTCAGCTCCGGACCGCAGGCCGGGCAGCAGGTCGGCTGGGCGTGAAAGCGGCGGCTGGCCGGGTCGCGGTACTCGGCCGCGCACCGCTCGCACATCTCGAAGGCGGACATCGTCGTCAGCGGACGGTCGTACGGGACGTCCCGGACGATCGTGAACCGCGGGCCGCAGTTCGTGCAGTTGATGAACGGGTAGCGGAACCGCCGGTCGGCCGGGTCGGCCAGTTCGCGCAGGCAGTCCTCGCAGGTCGCGCTGTCCGCCGCGATCAGGGTCCGGCGGCGGCCGGCCGGGTCGCTCGGCACGATCTCGAAGGACGTTGTCCCCAGCGGAACGGCAGCGGTCGCGGTGACCCGCTCCACCCGCGCGAGCGGCGGCGCCTCCTGCTCCAGGGCGCGCAGGAACTCGGCCACCGCCGCCGGGGCCCCCTCCACCTCGGCGAAGACCCCGTCGACGTCGTTGCCGACCAGCCCGCCGAGCCGGAGCCTGGTTGCCAGTGCGTACGCGAACGGCCGGAACCCGACCCCCTGGACGACGCCCTCCACCCGGACGGCCGTCCTGACCGGGGATCCACCGCCGAACTGCCCGTCACTCGTCACTGCGGCAGATCTTCGCGGGAGATCCAGCGGCCCGTCGCGCCGCATCATTGAGCGACATGCCGCATATTTCACGACACGCCGCCTCTGCCACCGCGGCGCTAGCGTGGAACATTCGCACTACGCGGAAACTTTGCACGCGTAGCGCGTGCTTAATTTCCACGTAGTGCAAAGTTTCCACGTTGGCCGCGACGACCGCTCGTCCCGGGGACGCTGGAGGCTTAGCGCCAGTCGACCTTCCCGGCAAAAGCGACATTCCATCCAGGCATCCGCCGCCACGCAGCGGAAGGTGGAAGTCACCGCGCCAGGTGACCGTGGCCGCGCCTGGCACGTTGGGCCCTGGCTAACCGCGGGACAGCCGGCTCGTGTCACGCGCCGCCGTTCGGCAGGTCCCTGAGCGTGACCTCGAATTCGATCGTGATCTCGTCCTTCAGCTTGAGGGTGCCGAAGAAGCCCGAGTACGGGGTGATGCCGAAATCGGTCTGGCGGACCGTGGCGCCACCGCGGAAGCGGCCGGGCGTCGGGCTGGAGACCTGGAGGCGGAGCGGCTGCGTGCGGCCGTGCATGGTGAGCGAGCCCTCGACAGCGCCGCCGACGGCCGCGCCAGCTGCGGGGATGACCTGTGCGGAGGTGAACGCCGCCCAGGCCGGGTCGCCGAGGATCTTGCCGGCCTGGGCCTGGATGTCCCGGCGGTCTTTGTCCGTGAGCGGCTTGGCGCCGCCGGTGCCGTCGCGGACACCCAGGGAGCCGAGGTCGAGTTCGGCGGTGACGGCCGCGGTGGTGAGGTCGCCGTTGGATACCTCGACCCGCGCGGACCACCGGGCGATCTCGATCGTCAGGTCGTGCCCCGCCCGGGCGGCCAGCCCCTCGCGCCCGGTTTTGACCAGCACCCGGCCGTCGCCGGGGCCAAGCTCGTACGTTCCGGTGTTGTCAGCCACGGCCCCACCGTACGCACGGCAAGCCGCGCGGTCTACCTCACGCGCCCGGGGAGCTCAGGTGAAGGGGATCTCGCCGAACAGCTCGCGGATGCGCCGCAGGTCCCGCAGGCGCGGCTCGGTGGCGCCGCCGGCCCAGCGGCTGACCGTCTTCACCGAGACGCCGAGCTGCTTCGCGGCGGTCTCCAGGGTCAGGCCCTCCCGGCGCAGCACCCCGGACATCGAGTCGGCGAGCGACGACTCCTCGCCGGCGCTCCCCTGGGCCACGGCGCTCTCGGCGGCCCTCCCAGGTGCCTGCCGGGCGCCCGCGCTCGCCTCGTGCGCCCGCATCAGCGAGGACAGCGCGTCGAGCCCGGCGACAGCACCGATCCGCGCGCCCGACTTGAGCACGTCCACCTCGACGTGATCGGCCTGGCCCCGGACCAGGTCTTCGCGATGCTCGCGTCGATGGGCAGCCGGCCCGGCCGCAGCCTCGTCGTGGCGTGCGAGCCCGCCCATGTCAGCCCGGCGATGGGACTGTCGGACCAGGTCAGGCAGGCCTTGCCGGCGGCGGTCCGCGCAGTGGAGGAAATCCTGGACCAGGTCCAGCGGGAACAGGGGGACG
>DAHWEX010000651.1 GCA_027326205.1 Actinomycetota bacterium | reverse complement strand
CCGCCCGCGCGCCGCTGCCGTACGCGGCGCCGCACTCGCCCAGCCACCCCCCGCTCGGGGACGGACGGCAGAGCTGCGGACCGCTCGAGGCGATCCTGTGGCGGCAGTGGGATCCCGCGACCACGGTGCCGCCGCCCCAGGCGGTCGCCGCGATCGACCGGCTCGCCGCGTTCCCGCGGGCCCTGCAGGAGAAGCTGGCCACCGGACTCGACGGCATCTACGTCGGGGCAGGCGGCGTACCGGACCTCGACGACATGGCCGCGCTGCACGGCGTGCCGCTGCCGTCGGGCAAGGCGACCTGGGATGCCTGCGCCGGCGCGTACGGCGACCACAAGATCGTGGTCGGCACCCGCCCGAGCCCGACACCCGACGTGCTGTGCCACGAGGTCGGTCACGCGCTGGACGACCTGGACAGCCCGCCGGGCAAGTGGCAGTCTGACTCTTCCGAGTTTCGGCAGATCTACGACCAGTGCGAGCCGTACATCGCGAGTGACTTTCACCGCCAGCGCGGCGGTCTCGGACGCAAGGAGTTCTTCGCGGACTCGTTCGCGGCGATCGCCTCGGCGCAACGGCCGGCGCTCGTCGACATGCTGGGCGGTAATACCCGGATCGCGCTCCGGGTCATGCTTTACTTCAATAAGCGTTATGGCATCTAGGTGAGCTGCGATGTTCGTCATACGACTACCGAACGGCAACCTGCAGGTTCCGGCGACCGCCATCCACACCGGGGACGGGCGGCTCATCGGCGATGTGTACGTGGAGATCGGGCCGGACGACACCGACTACGCCAGGCTGGCCGAGCAGGCGATCACTCAGGACGAAGTCGAGGAACGCAAGGAGCGCTGGCGCGCGGAGGACGCCTCGCTGCTGCGGAAATTCCAGGAGTTCAAGAGGGTTGTCGGTGACCAGTTCTGGCCCGGTGAGAATCCAGAGCCCTGACTGAGGCGGCCGGGCGCGCCGCGCGCGGCGACCCGCCCGGCCGGAGAAGGCCGCTCGTTACCAGGCCGTTCGTTACGATGCCGCCGGTTGCCCCTCAGGTGAAACCTCGCTGTCGCCACGCAGCAGGGCGCGCACCTCGGACTCGCGGAACCGTCGGTGCCCGCCGGGCGTGCGGATGCTGGTGATCCGCCCGGACGCAGCCCAGCGCGTCACGGTCTTCGGATCCACTCGGAACAGGGCGGCTACTTCCCCGGGGGTGAGCAGCCGCTCAGTGTTGCCGTCCACGTTCCTTCTCCTCGGTCTCGTCGGAGTATGACCCTAGTTTGGCGACAAACGGGTGCTTTCTGCCTAGATTTCGGGAAATTAGCTTAGCGATTCAGCGGTTGCTCTAAGTGACTCAGGGGTAGCTTCGGTACGCCGTGTCGCCAAGCGGACACCCTGCCTCAGCTAGGGTATCGATGTGGCTGAGCTTGTGTCGCTTGATGAGATTCGTACCGCGGCGGACCGCCTGCGCGGCGCTGTCGTCCGCACTCCGCTGGTCCCGTTCACCGGGGTTGCCCGAGCCACGCCGAGCCTGCTGATCAAGCCGGAGTCGCTGCAGCCGACCGGCGCGTTCAAGCTGCGCGGCGCCTATAACGCGGTCTACGCGGTCACCCGCGACCTGAACTCCTGCGCCCTCCCCGAAGGGGTGGTCGCGCACTCGAGCGGCAACCACGGCTTCGCCGTCGCGTACGCGGCCCGGCTGCTCGGCCTCCGGGCCGTGATCGTCGTCCCCAGGAACGCGCCGCCGGTCAAGACCGAGGCGATCGAGGCAGCGGGCGCGGAACTGGTCCGCGTCGAGCCCAGCCTCGCCGCCCGGATCGCGGCCACCGACGAGATCGCCCGGGTCCGCGGCTACCACCCGGTCGCGCCGTTCGACGACCGGGACGTGATCGCCGGGCAGGGCACGATCGGCCTGGAGATCGCCGAGGACGTACGGCCGGCCGCCGTGCTCGTCCCGGTCGGCGGCGGCGGCCTCATCTCCGGCATCGCGGCCGCGGTCAAGGCGCTGCTGCCGGGTACCCGGGTCATCGGCGTCGAGCCCGAACTGGCCGCCGACGCCCGCGATTCGCTGCGCGCGGGCAGGCGGGTGGCCTGGAAGGCGGAGCAGACGGCCCGCACGAAGGCCGACGCGCTCCGCGTCGAGCAGGTCGGCGAGCTGACCTTCCCGCACCTGCAGGCCTACGTCGACGACATCGTCACGGTCTGCGAGGCGGAGATGCTCGCCGCCGTCCGCCGCCTCGCCCGGCAGGCGAGGCTGATCGCCGAGCCGGGCGGCGCGGTCGCCATCGCGGCCGCGCTGCACCGCGACCCGGGGGAACTCGGTCTCACTCCAGCATCAGCCGGACCCGTCGTCGCTGTGCTATCCGGCGGCAACATCGACCCCGCCCTGCTGACCGAGATCCTCCAGCCGGAGTCCTACACTGGGTAGGCGATGAAAACGAGAACCTGGCCAAGCATCCTCGCCTACACGTCCGCCCGCATCCTGATCTTCGGGTGCGCGGTGATCCTGCTGTACGTGGCCGGGGCACGCGGCGTGCTGCTGCTCGGTCTCGGCCTGGTCATCAGCGCTCTCGCCAGCTACGTCCTGCTGAACAGGCAGCGCACGCTCATCGCGGACAAGCTCAACAACCGGGTCGGCAAGGCCGGCGCCAAGGTCACCGAGCTCCGCGACCGCCTCGACGAGGGCACCGCGGCCGAGGACGAGGGCGCCGGGGGCGCGCAAGCATCCGCCGCGGAAGCCGCCGCGGAAGCGCCGGCCAGCGGGCGCGGCTAGGCGCCCAGCCAGCCGCCCCGGGTGAGGTGCGCGAGCACCGCCGCGACCGCGTCGTGCCGGGAGACGGCCGACGTGTCGATCGCCAGGTCGGCGTCGTCCGGCACCTCGTACGGGTCCGAGATCCCGGTGAACGACCCGATGACCCCCGCCCGCGCCTGCGCGTACAGGCCCTTCCGGTCGCGCGCCTCGCACACCTCCAGCGGCGTCGACACGTGCACGAGCACGAAGTCGCCCACCTCGGAAACCATCCGCCGCACCCCGGCGCGGGCCGCCGCGTAGGGAGCGATCGGCGCGCAGAGCGCGATACCGCCGTGCCGCGCCACCTCGGCGGCGACGTACCCGATGCGGGCGATGTTCAGGTCCCGGTCCGCCCGCGAGAACGTGAGCCCGGCCGATAGCAGCCGCCGCACCTGGTCGCCGTCGAGCAGCGACACCGTCCGGTCGCCGCGCTCAAGCAGCGCGTCGCGCAGGTCCTTGGCCAGCGTGGACTTCCCCGATCCTGACAGCCCGGTGCAGAACACGACAACCCCGCGCCGGGACCGGGGCGGACGCGCTCGCCGCAGTTCCCCGGCCACGTCGGCGGGCATCAGCCACGCGGGCACCGGCGCACCGGAGTCGAGCAGCTCGCCAAGCTCGCCGTCGGACAGCTAGCCCCGCTCCAGGCCCGCCTCGATCCGGCCGAGCGGCCGCCAGACCTCGGCCGACGGGTCGTAGGCCCACTCGCCCAGGGCCACGACCTCGATGCCGAGCTTTGACAGGTCAAAGGCAACGTCCAGTTCCCCCGAACGTCCGGTTGCTCCGCGTCCCGCCGCGGCGGAGTCCACCAGCAGCCGGGTAGCCCCGTACGCGGCGGCGACCGCGGCCCGGGCCAGCAGGTCCGCCCGCGGGTCGGCGCGCGGCGGCAGCGGCACCGGGACGACCACGGTGCCCGCCGGAAGCTGCCTGGCCGCGGCGAGCACGGCGCGGACCAGGGACTCGGGCCGGGTGACCAGCCGGGCCGGCCCGGCGACGAGCGGGAGCAGCAGGATGCGGGCGCGCAACTGGTCGCTCAGGTGCCTTAGCTGCCCGATCTGCCGCTGGCCGAGGGGACGCCTGGTGGCGAGTGCGAGAACGGGGCCGTCGCCGAGCTCGGCCCGCACGTCGAGGGGTACCCGGCGCAGGCCGCGGAACGGCCCGTGCTCCGCCGGCCGTAGCGCGGTGACCGGCCCGGCGAGGCGGACCGAGGCGCCGTCGGCCGACAGCACCCGCTCGGTGACCTCGACCACGGCGAGCGGTGACCCCTCGGGATCCTGCAGCACGAGCCGGCCGGCGTCCGGCGCGGCGGCCGCGGCCGGGACGGTCAGCGTGACCGGGACCGGCCACGGGGTGCCGTCGGCCAGTTCACCGCGCGCGGCGACGGACTCGATGTCGGCGGCCGTGAGGTACCCGGTGAGCGGCGCGTAGGCACCGGAGGTAATGAGCTCCAGCTCGCCAAGCTGGTCCTCGTCCGGAGCCCAGGCAGGCCAGCCGGCCAGTTCCGCGGGCAACTGATCGGTCACGCGTGACGCTCCCCTCGGCGGCCTCGTTGATGTGCACCGCCGATGATAGCCCGCCGCTGGTCACACGACGCGGGCGAAGCGGTCCAAGTGGGGCGGTCGTCATGTAGCTGGCCTGGGGATCCGGCTCGGCGCTTTTCCGTTTCCCCCGGCCGACTACGGCTGGATGGTCCCGTCTACCGCGACGTTGTAGACGCTGACCTGGTAGTGGCCCTGGCCGATGGCTGGCAGCCGGGTGAACCAGATCAGCACGTAGCGGCCCTTGACATGGGGTTTCGCCGTGAGACGGACGGTGCCGCCAACACCTTGTCCGGTCGCCGCGATCGGCAGGGTGAGGGAAGGCGTGTCGCCCACCCGTACCTGGACGTCCGTTCCCGGGGCACTGCCGAGGGCGAGGTTCACGTCGGCCACGGTCGCGATCTCTCCCAGGTCGAGCAGCAAGCCCGTTCCCTGCCGCAGGCCGCCGAACTCCGGTGTCAGGTACCACTGGCTGTACCAGGGCTGGTCCGTGGCCACGTCGAGGATCCGGGACGCGAGCCCGGGGTTGTCGCCGTCCGCTGTGCCCTCGGGCCCGAAGGCGGTAATCGACACCACGCCAAGTGACTGCGCCGCCGGGCTGGCTGTGCTTACCCGCGGTGCTGATGCTGATGCTGGTGCTGGCCCGCTGCTCGCCTTCGCTCGCTGCGGGGCAGCACTGACCGCACTGAGCGCCGGCGCAGGGGCTCGCGGCGATGGACTGATGACACTGGCCGCGTTCGACCCTAGGTGGTCAGCGTTAGCGATCAGGTTGTAGCAGGCCAGCGCAATATAGGCGCCGATGAGGCCGCCGACCGCCAGCTTCCACTTCCTGCCTGGTCGTGGTGGTCTTGCGGAGTCCTGCTCTTGCCGGGGCTGCCGAACGGCACCCGTTCCCGTGCCGATGCTCACGGTCTGCTCCCACCCTTAGGTTCCCGTGTGCTCCGTCACAGCCTTGCCCACCGGGAGGTTCCGCGTCCAGTGAAAGCATGTCATTTCCGAAAATTAACAGCTACCCGCCGTTACCGGGCGCAGTGGCCCGTTCGCTGGCACGTATCACGGGCGGCTATTCGCGGGTCTGATGACCTGACGGCCGGCCCTCCTCGCCGGCCGCGGTGGTGGCTGACCAAGGAGAGTCGCGTGCGGGTACTCGTTGCTGGTGACGGCGGCTACATCGGTGCCGTTCTCGTCCCGTTGCTCCAGAGCGCTGGGCACGAGGTCGATGGCCTCGACCTTGGGCTGTACGAGGGCTGTGACCTGGGCCCGGCGCAGAAAGGCGCCAACTCGCCGGGACCCGTGGACATGCGGGAAGTGCCCGCGTCCCAGCTGGTCGGCTACGACGCCGTGGTGTGCCTGGCCGCGCTGTCCAACGACCCGCTCGGTGACTTGAACCCGGCCGCGACGTACTCGGTGAACCTGGACGGCACGCTGAACCTGGCCCGGATGGCCAAGCGGGCGGGCGTGCCCAGGTTCCTGTTCTCCTCCTCCTGCAGCCTGTATGGCGCGGCGGGCTCCGCTGCGGTGGCCGAGGACGCGGACCTCTACCCGGTGACGCCGTACGGGGAGAGCAAGGTGATGGCAGAGCGCGAACTCGCCAAGCTCGCCGACGACAACTTCAGCCCCACCTACCTGCGGAACGCGACCGCCTACGGTGCCTCGACCCGGCTGCGCCTGGACATCGTGGTAAACAACCTCACGGCCGTGGCGCTGACGACCGGCCAGGTGCGGCTGGAGAGCGACGGAACCCCGTGGCGGCCGCTGGTGCACATTGAGGACATCAGCCGGGCGTTCCTCGCCGCGCTCGAGGTACCGCGCGAGGTCGTGCACAACGAGGCGTTCAACGTCGGCCGCGCCGAGGACAACGTTCAGGTACGCGACATCGCCGAGCAGGTACGCGGCGCGCTCCCCGGCGCCGAGCTGACGATCGCGGCCAGCGCGGGGCCGGACCTGCGCAACTACCGGGTCGACTTCGGCAAGCTGGTCGACACCTTCCCCGGTCTCGGCCTGCGCTGGACCGTGGGCGACGGGATCGGCGAACTGCTGCACAGCTACACCAGGTACGGGCTGTCCTACGAGGACTTCACCGGGTCCCGCTTCGTCCGGCTGCGCAAGATCAAGGAACTGATGG
>DAHWEX010000141.1 GCA_027326205.1 Actinomycetota bacterium | reverse complement strand
TGCTGTCGCCCTCATCATCGGGACCGCGGGCGTCGGCAAGACGACCCTGGCGGTCCGGTTCGCCCGGCGGGTCGGGCCGCTCTTCCCCGATGGCCAGCTCTACGTGAACCTGCGCGGGTTCGATCCGGCGAGCGCGCCGATGCCGCCGGGCACGGCGCTGCGGTGGTTCTTCGAGGCGCTCGGGGTCCCGCAGCTGAATGTGCCGCTCGCGCTGGAGGCGCAGAGCGCCCTGCTGCGGACGCTGCTCGACGGCAAGCGGATGCTGATCCTGCTCGACAACGCGCACGACGCGGACCAGGTGCGCCCGCTGCTGCCCGGCAGTTCGGGCTGCATGGTGCTGGTGACGAGCAGGTCACAGCTCACCGGCTTGGTCGTCGAGGGGGCCCGCCCGGTGCCACTCGACGTCCTCGACGCACGGGAGGCGGCGGAACTGCTCGCGAGCCGGCTGGGCGCCGAGCGCGTCGCGGCCGAGGCGGCGGCGGTCAAGGCGATCGTCAAGCACTCGGCCGGGCTGCCGCTCGCGCTCAGCGTCACCTGCGCCCGGGCGGTGGCCCGGCCGACGGTGAAGCTGGCCGACCTCGCGGCGGAGCTCGCCGACGCCCGCGGCCGGCTCGACGCCCTGCGCACCGGGGAGGAGACCACCGACCTGCGCGCGGTCTTCTCCTGGTCGGCCGACAAGCTCAGCGGCCAGGCGTCGCGGATGTTCCGGTTGCTCGGCCTGCACTACGGACCCGACATCTCGGCCGCCGCGGCGGCGTCGCTCGCGGCGACCACGCTGACCGAGGCCCGCCTCGCGCTGGCCGAGCTGACCAGGGCCTCGCTGCTGACCGAGGACGTGGCGGGCCGGTTCGGCTGCCACGACCTGCTGCGCGCCTACGCCGCGGAGCGGGCGGCCGCCACGCTGAGCACCGCGGACCGCGACCTGGCCCGGCGGCGGGTGCTCGACCATTACCTGCGGACCGCGCACGCCGCCGCGTCCCGGCTGTACCCGGCGCGCGGCAATGTCCCGCTGCCCGGGACGGTCGGCGGCGTCACGCCGGAGCAGTTCGCCGGCGCGGAGGCCTACGAGGCGGCGCTGGCCTGGTTCGACGCGGAGTACCGGGTGCTGCGCAACGCGATCGAGCAGGCCGCCGCCGGGCGGCAGGACGAGCAGTGCTGGAAGCTCGCCTGGTACTGGGCGCCGCTGCTCAAGCGGCGCGGCCACCTGCACGAGGTGCTCGCGGTCCAGGAGACCGCCGTGCTCGCCGCCGGCCGCCTGGGTGATCCGAGCGCGCTGGCCCACGTGCACTACGAGCTCGGGTTCGCCACCAGTCGCCTGGGTGACTACCGCTCGTCGGACGAGCACCTGCGGCGGGCGCTTGAGCTCTTCACGGACCTGGGCGACCGGGCCAGCGTGGCGCTGGTGCGCCACGGCCTCGCGGCCCTGTTCAGCGAGCAGGGCCGGTACGACGAGGCGCTCGATCACGCTGTCGGGGCGCTGCGGGTCCGCCGCTCGCTCGACGACCGCGCGTCGGCCGCGGCGGTCGCGTACTCGGAGAACGCGGTGGGCTGGATACTCGCGCACCTCGGCCAGCCCGACGCGGCGCTGTGGTACTGCCGCCGGGCGCTCGCCATGCACACGGAGTCGGGCAGCCGCACCGGCGTGGCCGACACCCTGGACAGCATCGGCTACGCCTACGCCCAGCGCGGCGACACCGCGCAGGCCGTCTCGCACTATCAGCAGGCGCTGGCCGCCTACCAGCGGCTCGGGGACATCGAAAACGAGGCGCACTCGCGGATGAGCCTGGGCGACGTCCAGCACGCGTCCGGTCAGGAGGACGCGGCCCGGCACAGCTGGGAAGCGGCGCTCGCGCTGCTCGGGCAGGTGCCGGGCGCGGACACCACCGAGGCCCGCGCCCGGCTGCGCCGGCCGGCCGAGTCGCCCCAGTCGGCCAAGAACAGTGCCGACAGCGATCGCGCAGGCAGCGGTGCGGTAAAGTAACAACTGCCCGTCAGTTATGTTTCGTGGGGAAGAGGTGCTGACGCTGGACACGCTCAACCGTGCCTTGCTACTGGAGAACATTCACCCGGACGCGACGGCTCGACTGACGAAGGCTGGCTATCAGGTAGAGACGACGAAGCACGCCCTCACCGAGGACGACCTCATCGAACGCGTCCAGGGCTTCAGCCTCCTTGGCATCAGGTCCCAGACGCATGTCACCGAGCGGGTGCTCGCCAGCGCGCCCGAACTGCTCGCCGTCGGCGCGTTCTGCATCGGCACGAACCAGATCGACCTGGCCGCGGCCGCCAAGCGCGGTGTCGCGGTCTTCAACGCGCCGTTCTCCAACACCCGCTCCGTGGTGGAACTGGCCGTCGCCGAGATCATCTCGCTCGCCCGGCGGCTGCCGGAGAAGAACGTGAAGATGCACGAGGGCGTGTGGGACAAGTCCGCGAAGGGCGCCCACGAGGTCCGCGGCCGCAAGCTCGGCATCATCGGCTACGGCAACATCGGAACCCAGCTGAGCGTCATCGCTGAGTCCCTCGGCATGTCGGTCTACTTCTACGACGTCGCCGACAAGCTCGCCATCGGGAACGCACGCCGCTGCTCCACCCTGAACGAGCTGCTCCAGTCGGTGGAGACCGTCACGATCCACGTGGACGGCCGGCCGGGCAACCACGGGTTCTTCGGCGACGAGGAATTCAGCCTGATGAACTCCAGGTCGCTGTTCCTCAACCTCTCGCGCGGGTTCGTCGTCGACCACGCCGCCCTGCGCCGGCACATCGAGTCCGGCCACATCGCGGGCGCGGCCATCGACGTGTTCCCCAAGGAGCCGAAGGCGAACGGCGAGGAGTTCGTCTCCGTACTGCGCGGCCTGCCGAACGTGATCCTGACCCCGCACATCGGCGGCTCCACCGAGGAAGCCCAGCAGGACATCGGCGAGTTCGTGTCGGCCAAGCTGGTGGACTTCGCCGGCGGCGGCGCCACCGCGATGTCGGTCAACCTGCCGAACGTCGCGCTCCCCGCCGTGCCGGGCACCCACCGCCTGATCCACCTGCACAAGAACGTGCCGGGCGTCCTCGCGACGATCAACCGGATCCTCGCCGACCACGGCGTCAACGTCGAGGGCCAGCTCCTGCGCACCCGCGACGAGCTTGGCTACGTCATCACGGACATCGGCACCGAGTACAGCGACGAGGTGCTGAACGAGTTGCGCGCCATGGACGTGACGATCCGCCTGCGCACCATCGAGTCGGACGGCCAGGAGCAGTAACCAGAAAAGGCCGCAACGCAAGGAGCCGAACGGTTCCGTGCGCCGCGTCCCAGCACCACGTTGCCCTCCGGCCGGAAAACCGCCCGGGGGGCAACGCGTTTCGCGCGTCTCCGGTCTGCTCGCCGGCGTTGAACCGGAGGCCGCTGCCGTTCGTTGCCAAGAGTGACAGTCGACATTGGCAATGACGGCCATCGCCGGGTGCGGACGGCCGGAGGTGGTGAGCCGTGCCCATCGATTCCGACCCCGACGACCCCGACCGCGTCCGCGCCGCCCCCGCCGCCCCGGACCGGCGACCCGAACCGCGCACGGAGTCCGCACCGGACGCACCGGACGCGCCGGACGGTCGCGCACCGCGCGACGCACCGCGCGACGCGTCGCAGGCCGCGGCGTTCCGCGAGCGGCAACTCGCCGCGCACGCCAGTTACCGCGAGACGGTCGCGGCCGCCGACCAGGCGTACGCGGCGCGCGAGGCCTGGGCCGAGGCGGTCCCGCGACTTCGGGCCACCTGGGCGGAGCACAAGCAGCGATATCCCGAACGGGCCCAGGCGCAGCCCCGCACCCAGCCCGACGGCGCCTGGGTCGGGGCCGGCGACCGCAGGCTCACCCCGGAACAGAACGCCGAGGCCGCCAAGGCCCACGCGGACCTCCAGGCCGAGACCAAGGACGCCATCTTCCCCGCGATGCTCCGGGTCGAGGAGGCCAGCCAGCACGGCACCCTGGCTGGCACCGAACACAGGCTCAAGGGCGAAGACCGCCTCAAGGAAAAGATCGCGGATGCGCTGCTCGCCAAGCCAGGAAAGACCGCCCGGGAAGCCGTGGCCGACATCGCGGATGTCGTCCGGTTCACGCTCACCTATCCGTCCGAACGCTACGCTGAAGGTGTCGCGGCTGATGTTGATCAGCTTAAGGAGCAAGGGTTCGAGTTCCTCAAGCTGAAGAATCTCTGGACAACCAGCCAATACAAGGGAATCAATAGCCAGTGGCAGCGACCTGAAACTGGTACGCGCATCGAAATGCAGTTCCACACGCCGGAGAGCTTGGAGGCTAAGGAGTTGACCCATCCAGCCT
>DAHWEX010000136.1 GCA_027326205.1 Actinomycetota bacterium | reverse complement strand
CCACTCCGACGAGCTGCGCAAGGTGGTGCTGGCCCGCGACGTGTACGCGTCCGCCGACTGCCCGGTCGACGCGCGGGTGCTGCTGCGCAGGCTGGCCGCGCGCTACCCCGGCTGCTACACGTTCGCCGTCGACGGCCTCGTCGGCGCGACCCCCGAGTTGCTGATCGCCCGGGACGGCTGGGAGGTGAGCTCCCTGGTGCTGGCCGGCACGACGCCGCGCGGCGCGACGCACGCCGAGGACAGCGACCTCGCCCGCGCCCTGCTCGGCTCGGCGAAGGAGAACGAGGAGCACGAGTACGCTTCCGCCTCGCTGCGCGGCGCCCTCGCGCCGCACTGCGCGGCCATGTACGTCACGCCGCGCCCGGAGCTGATCCGGCTGCCGAACGTCCAGCACCTCGGCACCCGGGTCCGCGGCACCCTCGCGGCCCCGCGGTCCGCGCTCGCGCTGGTCGCCGCGGTGCACCCCACGGCGGCCGTGGGCGGCACTCCCACCGACGCCGCCGTCGAGGTGATCAGGGAGCTTGAGTCGATGGACCGGGAGCGGTACGCCGGACCGGTCGGCTGGGTAGACGCGGACGGCAACGGCGAGTGGGGCATCGCGCTGCGCTGCGCGCAGCTCGACGGGAAGTCAGCGCGCCTGTTCGCCGGCTGCGGGATCGTCTCCGGGTCCGACCCGGCCGCCGAACTGGCCGAGACCGAGTCGAAGCTGCGGCCGATGCGCAGCGCCCTGGAACAGGCCGACAGAGCCTGACAGTGGCGCCGCGCGGGACGCCCCGCCGGGCCTGATGACTCAGCTCGCCAGGCGCCGGGACAGGTCCGTGGCCCCCGGGAGAGTGAGCAGGTGGCTCGCCGCCGGAGTCGGCACGCCCTCCCGGAGCATCCAGTGGTCCATGTAGACGCCCGCCGGCACCCAGTAGTCCTCCGCCCGCAGGTTCTGGTGGACCACCACGCAGCCGTGGCCCTGCCCGGCCCGGCCCGGGTGCTGCGACGGCACCCAGGACGCGCCCCCGCCGCCGCAGGCGACGAGGCAGGCGAGGTCGACGATCTCGCCCCGCTCCACGTACTCCCACAGCCGCCCGTCGTCCAGCGGGCTCGCGGTGAACGGAGGCCAGCGCACCGGTTCGCTGCCAACCATCGCGAGCACCCGCATCTGCGGCCCGTCGGCCTGCGACGTCAGGTCCCCGTGGTACACCGAGAGCAGGACCGTCGCCTGCCGGTCGCAGACCCAGCCGAGCAGCGAGCCGTCCCTGGGCACCGGCATCCCCTCGGTGATCACCCGGTGGCTGACGACGGGCACCGGGGTCCCCGGGCTGATCTCCTGGCTCTCGCCCTCGTCCAGCCGCCACGGCCGCAGCGTGAAGTGCCCGGCCGGGTCCTGGGTGAGGACGTAGAAGCCGGAGCCCTCGAAGGCGCGGTGGCGCAAGACGATGGAGCGCCGCCATCCGCTGGCGTACACGGGGGTGACCGCGAGCGGGTAGGAACGGAAAAGCCGAAGGCAGGCGGCGAACGACGCGGCCCCGTACAGGGCGGAAACGAACACGGGCAGCTCTCCTCGCGCTCCCCTGGCCGCGCCCGCCGCATTCGGCGAGGTCTGGGTGTAGCCGTTAATGACGTGACGTGCGCAGGCACGCGTTCACATGCTGCTGCGGGTAGCGCCAGCAGACATCAGTCAACTGACGCATATCGCTGCGGTGTCAGCACTCGGACGGTGCGGCACAGTGCCGTGCGCGCCGCGCGGCGCCTAGTACCGCGCTGATCTGGGACTGTCTACGGCAGATGGCCGCCGGCACGGTAGGCGGCCGCTTCAGAAAGCCTGGGGAGAGCGGACGCGTCACGCGGGTCTGAGACGGGCAATGCTAGGGCGACCCTTGAGGCGTGCCGCGTCCGCTGGAACCTACTGCGGGGTTCCGTTACACATGCTGCCGTACGGTGCGGGATCAAACATCGGCCACTTGACGGATGTCGATACGTTTGCGCGGCGCGCCGTCTTCGCCGGCCGTCCCATCGGCCACGCCGGATCTTCGCCGGCCACGCCCCGGCCCGGCCGGCCGCGAACGACCGGGCTGAACACCGGCTGGCGCGAAGGGCCCGGGTCTAGGATCTGTAGCGCAGGCATCATGCGCAACCGGGTTCGTTCGCGGCCCAGACTGGACGGGGACGGCCATGGAGGAGCAACCGGGACCCGACCTGGACACATCGCGGCCGCACCCGGCCCGGGTCTACGACTACCTGCTCGGCGGGAAGAGCAACTTCGCCGCCGACCGTGCCCTCGCCGAGAAGATGCTCGGGCAAGCGCCCGACCTGCGGACGGCGGCCCGGGAGAACCGCGCGTTCCTCGGCCGGGCCGTGCAGTACCTGGCCGAGGAGGCCGGGGTGCGGCAGTTCCTCGACATCGGGACCGGGCTGCCGACCGCCAGCAACGTGCACGACGTGGCGCAACGGGTCGCGCCGGAGTCCAGGGTCGTCTACGCGGACAACGACCCGATGGTCCTCGCCCATGCCCGCGCGCTGCTGACTTCCACCCCGGAAGGGCGCGCCGCCTACATCCACGCCGATCTCCGCGACCCGGCGCGGATCCTCGCCGACCCGCAGGTCCGCGAGGTGCTCGACTTCGGCCAGCCGGTCGCCCTCGTCCTGGTCGCCGTCCTGCACTTCCTCCTTGACGAGGACAAGCCCGCGGAGATCGTGGCGACCCTGGTCGACGCGCTGCCGTCCGGCAGCTACCTGGTCGCCTCGCACACCGCGCTGGACCACGCGCCCGCCCCGGTGGCCGCGATGGAACGCGCCGCGCAGGCCGGCGGCATCCGGACCCAGCAGCGCGACTCGGGCGACTTCGCCCGGTTGGCGTTCCCTGGCCTGGAACTTATCCCGCCAGGCGTCGTCCTCGTCTCCGAGTGGCGCCCCGGCCACGGCGCCCTGCTGCCTGACCCGGCCGAGGTCAACGTGTACTGCGGCGTCGCCCGCAAGCCCTGACGCGGGCCCGGGTTGTCGCCCGGCCCGCGTTTTGCGGTGCCGGGGTTGTGCCGGCTCCCCGGGTGCGCGGCCGGGCGTGGACAACGCGCGGCGCGCGCCCTTGACTGGAACGGCAGGCCAGTCACGGGAGGGACGATGGAAACAGCCGCGGTCCAGGCGGTCACCGGCGAGCTGCGCTACCTGGACCCGGCGTCCACGGTGCTGCGCCGGTTCACCGCGCCGGGAGCGAGCGTCAACACCGGGAACTACCTCGCGTACCGGGTGCCCATCCGCAACGGGCGGCCCGTCCGGGAACGGTTCACGCTCGACCGTCACGGCTTCGAGCTGGTCAGGCATGCGTCGGCGGTGCGGGACTTCACCGACCGGGCGGAGGTGGACCGGGTCTACCCCGGCGAGGTGGCCGAGTTCGTCCGGGCGCGCACCGGCGCCGACCGGGTGGCGACCCTCGGCTGGGTGCTGCGCCGTTCCGCCGACCCGGCCGCGAACGCCTCGCAGCCGCAGGCCGCCCTGGTGCACTGCGACTTCTCCGTCGCCGGCGCGGTTCCGCGCGCCAGGGACGCCTACGCAGACCGCTTCCCCGGCGGACCGGGCTACCGCCGGGCGCTGCTCACCAGCGTGTGGCGGGTGTTCACCCCGCCGCCGCAGGACTGGCCGCTGGCGCTGTGCGATTACGCCAGCCTCGGGCCGGAGGAGGGCCTGGACAACCGGCTGTACTTCGTGGACGCGATCCCCGCCGACCTGTACGCGCAGATGCCACCGGACGCGCCGGGGACCAGCGGCTTCGAGTTCCATCACAATCCCGCTCACCAGTGGTGGTACTTCCCCGGCATGACCCGCGACGAGGTGCTGTTCTTCAAGTTCAACGACAGCGACCACGCGCGGGCCTGGCGGGTCCCGCACAGCGCGTTCCGCGACCCCGCCGCCCGGGGCACCCAGCCCCGGCACAGCATCGAGTTCCGCACCGTGGCCTACTTCGAGTAGGAGACGGCGGCCCGCACCAGGCCGCGGGCCGCGGGCATCGCCATCAGACGGGCGGGCCGCCGTCAGCCGACCCGGCGGACGCGCCACGCGCAGGCGGCGGCGAGCAGCAGAGCGGCCGCGAGGTACACGCACAGCTCGTACCACTGCAGCGGCCAGTACCGGCCGGCGGGCTGGTCGGTGATGACCTCGTGGTAGGCGGCGGCGATGCGGGCGACGCAGTCCTGCGTCGCGTTCACGGCGCCCTGCGGCGCCTGCACGTGACCGGTGCCGCCGCCCCGGCCCTGGCCGAGCCCCGGGCAGGTTCTGGCCAGCACGCTTCCCGTCAGCGCGATGCCCTTGCCGTTCACGATCGCGACCGACGTGACCCAGGCGTCCGGGAGGTCCGGCGCGGCCGGCTGCAGGGACGACCCGGGCACGAAGGGCAGGAACCCCGACGCGCCGTAGCCGGTGGTCGCCGGGTTGAGCGCGAGCGCCCGCGTCACCGGGGTCAGCAGGACCGGGCGGGCCAGCAGCCGGAACGCGACCCGGACGGCGGTGAACACGGCGAGCGTCACCGCCATGGCGGGCACCGTGGCGCGCAGCAGCAGGCCGTAGAGCACTCCGAGCGCGAAGGCGAAGGCGGCGTACCCGACCGGCACGACGTCCCGCGCGTCGAACGAACCGAACTGATCCAGGCCGGCCCGGTCGAGCGGCCCGGCCCACCAGGTGACGAACCAGCTCAGCAGCCCCGTCACCGCCATGCTGGCCAGCCCGGTGACGGCGAGCCGCAGCGCCAGCCAGCGGACCCGGGACACGTCCTGCGTCCACGCCAGCCGGAACGTGCCGTTCTCGAGTTCGGCGGCCACCAGCGGCGCGCCCAGGAACGCGCCGAGCAGGCCGGGGGCCGCCACCACCAGGGCGGACAGCCACATCCGGTGCGTGGTGTCGGTGCGGCCGGCGATGACGGCGGCGACCGCGACGGCGAGGACCGCGGTGAGGGCGATCAGGGTCTGCGCGCGGGCCTGCCGCCAGGCGAGCCAGGTCATCGGGTAACCTCCCGCAGGTGAAAGACGACCAGGTCGTCGAGGGAGCGCTGGCCGTCCCGGCCGGCCAGCAGTGACGAGAGCGGCCCGGCGAGCCGCACCTCGCCGCCGGCCAGCACGATCAGGTAGCCGCAGACCCGCTCCACGTCGGCCACCAGGTGGGAGGAGAACACCACGGTCGTGCCCTCGTCCGAGGCGGCCACCGCCGCGGCCACGGAGTCCAGGAACTCGCGGCGGGCGAGCGGGTCCAGGTTCGCGACCGGCTCGTCCAGGATGAGCAGTTCCGGCCGCTTGGCGACGGCGAGGGTGAGCGCGAGCCGCGCCCGCTGGCCGCCGGACAGCCGCCCGGCCCGCTGCCGCAGGTCCAGGCCCGCCGCGGCCGCCTGGCGCCGGGCGAGGCCGGCGTCCCAGCGGGCGTTGAGCGCCTGCCCCATGCGCAGGTGGTCGGCGACCGACAGTCCCGCGTAGGCCGGCGCGCCCTGGGCGACGAACCCGGTCCGCGGGCGGACCCTGATCGTGCCCGTCGTGGGCCGCAGCAGCCCGGCGGCCAGTTCCAGGAGCGTGGTCTTGCCCGCCCCGTTCGGCCCGACGAGGCCGACGACCTGCCCGGCCGGCACCGTCAGCGTGCAGTCCGCCAGTGCCCACCGCCGCCCGTACCGCTTGCCAAGCCCGTTAGCTTCTATCGCGTTGTCCACGGGCCACAGGTCTACGCTCCGCCCGGTGTCAGCGCGGTGCCGGCCGCCGACACCCGGCTGACACCTGAATCCTGGCATCCTGGTGGCGATGAGAGTGCTAGTCGTCGAGGACCACCATGTGCTCGCCGCCGCGGTCGCCAGCGGGCTGCGCCGCGAGGGCATGGCCGTCGACCTCGCGGCGCACGGGCAGGACGCGCTTGACCGCCTCGGCGGCACCCGCTACGACGTGGTCGTGCTGGACCGGGACCTGCCCGGCGTGCACGGCGACGAGGTGTGCCGCCGGATCGCGGCGGGGGACTCGGGCAGCCGGGTGCTGATGCTGACGGCCGCCGGCACCGTCCGCGACAAGGTCGACGGCCTCGGGCTCGGGGCCGACGACTACCTGGCCAAGCCGTTCGACTTCGCCGAACTGGTCGCCCGGATCCGGGCCCTGGCCCGGCGCGCGGCGCCCGCCGTGCCGCCGGTGCTGGCGGCCGGCGACCTCACCCTCGACCCGGGCCGGCATGTCGCCTTCCGGGCCGGGCGGCGGCTGGACCTCAGCCCGAAGGAGTTCGCGCTGCTCGAGTGCCTGCTGGCCGCGGCCGGCCGGGTGGTCTCGGCGGAGGAGCTGCTCGACCGGGTCTGGGACGAGGCGGCCGACCCGTTCACCACGGCCGTGAAGACCACGATCCGCCGGCTGCGCGGCAAGCTCGGCGAGCCTCCGGTCATCGAGACGGTCCGCGAGGCCGGCTACCGGATCGGGGCCGGATGACCGGCAGCCGGCACCTGCGGTCGCGCCTCGCCGCGCTGTACGCCGGCCTGCTGCTCGGCTCCGGGCTCGTCCTGCTGGTCGTCGCCGACCTGCCGCTGACCGAGACCGGCCGCGTCCAGCGGGTGCAGTCCCCCGGCGCGCCCGCCCCGGTCAGGTCCGTGAGCAACCTGCCCGAGGTTCTGCACTACTCCGCCATCGCGCTCGCGGTGCTCGCCGTGGTGTCGCTGGCCCTCGGCTGGCTGGTCGCCGACCGGGCACTGCGGCCGCTGCGGGCCATCACGGCCGCGGCCCGCGCCGTCTCCGCGAGCAGCCTGGGCGAACGGCTGAGCCTGCGGGGCAGCTACGCCGAGTTCCGCGAACTCGGCGACACGATGAACGGCCTGTTCGCCCGGCTTGAGGCGGCGTTCGAGTCGCAGCGGCACTTCGTCGCGAACGCGTCCCACGAGTTGCGGACCCCGCTGGCCGCCGAGCGGACCGTCCTGCAGGTCGCGCTGGCCGACCCCGATGCCACCGCGGATTCGCTGCGCGCCGCCTGCCGCCAGGTGCTCGACCTGGGCGAGCAGCAGGAACGCCTCATCAGCGCGCTGCTCACCCTCGCGGTCAGCCAGCGCGGGCTGCGGGACCGCGAACCGTTCGACCTCGCCGAGGTCACCGCCCGGGTCGTGGACGCCCGCCGGGCCGAAGCGGACCGCCAGGGCGTGCGCGTGGAAACCAGCCTCGGCCCGTCCGCCGCCGCCGGCGACCCCGCCCTGGCCGAGAGCCTCGTGGCCAACCTGGTCGACAACGCGATCCGGCACAACGTGGCCGGCGGCCGCGTCCGGGTCGCCGCCGGCGCGGCCGCCGGCCTGCCGACCCTGTTCGTGGCCAACGACGGGCCGGTGATCGCGCCGGGCGAGGTCGGCCGCCTGCTCGAGCCGTTCCAGCAGCTCGACGGCGAGCGGACCCGGCACGGCGGCGGCCACGGGCTCGGGCTGGCCATCGTCGCCGCCGTGGCCGCCGCCCACGGCGCCGGCCTGACGGTGCTGGCCAGGCCGGCCGGCGGCCTGGAGGTCACGGTGACGTTCCGGCCCTGACCGCTAGCGGTCGCGCAGGGCGGTGCGCAGCAGGGCACCCGACCGGCGCAGCCGCCGGAACGAGGAGGTCACCCGCACCCGCTTGCCGCCGGCTTTCGCCAGCGACAGCAGGACGACGCTTTCCCGCGCGGCCGCCCCGTCCAGCAGCGCGGGCAGCAGAGCCGGCTCGCCCGGCAGGCCGGCGGCCCGGGGGGCGAACGTGCCCGCCTCGGCGGGGCCGGCCAGGTCGGCGAGGAAGCGGGCGATGTCCGCGGCCGCACCCGGGCGGCCGGCCCGGACCGAGGCGTCGCGCATCGCGGCGAGGGCGCCGGGGTCGCCGCGCAGCCGCCCGATCTCGGCGGCGAGCTGCCGGGGGCGCGGCGCGTACACGCCGGCGCCCGCGCCGGTCACGAACTCGGCGTTGCCCTTCTCCTGGCCGGGGACGTACGAGGTCAGCACGAGCGGCGCGCCGCAGCAGGTCGCCTCGGCGATCGTGCCGGGGCCGGCCTTGCCGACCACGATGTCGGCGCAGCGCAGCCAGTCGGCCATGTTGCCGACGAAGCCGTGCGCGGTCAGCCGCCCGTCCCCCGCGCGGCCCGCCAGCCGGGACACGCGCCGCCGCAGGAAGCGGTTGCGGCCGCAGATGACCGCGACGTCCACGTTGTCGGTCGCGGCCAGGATCGCGGCGGCGCGGCGGCGCAGCCCTCCGGAGCCCTCCGCGCCGCCGGTGAGCACGACGAGGAAGTCGCCGGCGATGCCGAGCTCCCGCTTGAGCTGCCGCCGCTCGGCCTCGCCGAGGGGCGGCTCGCAGAACTCGGCGCCCACCGGCAGCCCGAGGGGGACGTAGCGTTCGGCGGCCAGCCCGTCCTGCGCGCAGCGGGCCGCGACCTCCGCCGACGGCACGACGACCCGGTCCACGGCGGCGTCCCGCCACGACAGGTGGGCGGTGATCAGGTCGGTGATGACCGTGATCACCGGGGAGAGCGGACCCGCGCCGTCACGGGCGCGGACGGCCGGGTCGGCGGTCATCGGGTGGAACGCCACGATGAGCGCCGGCTGGCAGGCCCGCGCGGCGCGGGCCACGCTGCCGTAGACCGGGGCCATGAACGTGCGCCGCACCGCGGACAGCACCCTGGGCGAGTCGCTGGCCCGCCAGAAGAGCCACCACAGCCACGGGGTCAGCCGGATGCACGGACCGTACAGCCCGGCGAACCAGCGCAGCAGCCGGGGCACGTCGGGGCCGCGCAGCGGGTCCCAGATCACCGGGACGAACTGGCCGGGTAGCAGGTGCTCCAGGGCCTGCGCGACGGCGGCGGCGGCGCTGCGGTGCCCGCCGCCGGTGTCGCCGATCAGGAAGAGCAGGGGCAGGGGCGGCTGCTCAGGGCTGGCCATCGATCACCTTCGCCTTTAGTCCTGTACTGCTGTCCCGCCCGTCCGCGCCGCTGGCGAGTGCCCGGTAGAGCGATTCCCACCGGGCGAGCAGGCGTTGCCGGTCGTGTCCGGCGATGATGCGCGTCGAGGCCTTCGTCATCCGCGCCCGCAGGCCCGCGTCGCGGCAGAGCAGGTCCAGGCAGCCGGCGACCTCGGGGACGCTCCCCGGCCGGGCGAGGAAGCCGTTCTCGCCCGGGTGCACCAGTTCCGGGAGCGCGCCCGCCGCGGCCGCGACCACCGGCAGCCCGCTCGCCATCGCCGCCATCGTGACCAGCGACTGCAACTCGGCCTCCGAGGCGATCGCGAACACGTCCGCGGCCCGGTACAGCCCGGGCAGGTCGGCGTCGGGCACGAACCCGGTGAACACCACCCGGTCCGCGACACCGTAATGCCGGGCGAGGGACCGCAGCCTGCGCTCGTCGGGCCCCGCCCCGGCGAGCGCCAGCACCGCGCCGCCGGAGCCAAGCCTGGCCATCGCGGCGATCAGCACGTCCGCGCGCTTCTCCGGGCTGAGCCTGCCGACCGACAGCACCACCGGCCGGGCCGCCGGCAGCCCGTACCGGGACCGCAGCGCCTCGTCGGCCGGTCCCGGCGAGAACCGGTCCAGGTCTACGCCGTTCGAGACCGCCTGCGACGGCGCCCGCAGCCCGTGGCCGCGCAGCAGCCGCAGCGCCGTCGCGGTCGGCGCGGTGACCAGGTCGCAGCCGTTCGCGAACCCGGCGACGAACGCGTAGAAAACCGCGTCCCGGGCCCGCGACACCGCTCCCGCGCCGCGCCGCGCCTCCCGCCGCGCCCGCACTGCGGCAGGCCACACGTTGAGCGGCAGGTAGTGGTTCGTGTACGCCACCGGCACGCGTCCCCGCCGGGCGGCCGACCGCGCCGCCACGCCCAGGGTCAGCGGCGAATGGACGTGCACCACGTCCGGGCTGAACGCGGCCAGCAGCCTGCCCGCGCTGGCCGGCGCGAGCAGCCCAAGGCGCTGCCCCTCGTACCAGGGCCACGCCACCGCACCGCGGTAGTCGACGACCGTCGCCTGACCGGGCCCGCCCGCAGCGGAACGGCTCCGGCGCGTCTCGCTCGGCGCCACCACGGCCACCGCGTGCCCCCGCCCGGCCAGCCCAGCGGCCAGGTCCCTGGTGACCGTCGGCACGCCGCCGACCATGGGCTCGTACTGGTCGGTCACGATCATGACACGCAGCGGCTCAGTCCGCGCGCCGGTGCTCACAGCCGGTTCCCTGTCGTCACGGTAGTTGTCATCGCCCGGAAAGGATCGTAGATCGGGTCAACACGCTGGTGAACGACCAGCCAATGCCCGGCGGGCGCACGGTGACGTTCCGCCGCGAACTGTTCTGCGGGACATCAGACTAGCGCTAGCCAGCTCGCGTGCAGCGGCCAGGTGGCCCGCAGCGTGCCGCCCGCCGGGAGCGCCGCCCAGTCCCGGTAGAGGCGTCGCACCCCGGCGGCCGCCACCCGGAGCTGCTTGTCGGTGAGCCGCCCGGCGAGCTCCGCCGTGGCCGGGCCGGAGGCGCGCAGCCGGGCGCGTATCCCGGCCGGGGTATCGGGTCCGTCGCCCCAGCGGTTGACCACGGCGTTGACCGCGGCCTTGGCGGTCTTGTGGTCCGGCCAGTTCCGTGTGCCCAGGTCGCCGAGCGGGGCGTCCGTGACCAGTCGGATGCTGCCGTTGCGCCGGCTGATCGCGCGGCTGGCGGGCTCGAAGCCGCCGGCGGCCATCGTGCCCCACAGCCCCGTGTCGAGGCCGAACACGGACTCGACGACCAGGTGCGGCAGGTCGTGGATCACGTGGACGGCCTCGCGGCGCGCGGTGCCGTCGGGGAACGACAGCCAGGTCTTGTCCTGGGCCGGCGTTTCCCCCTTCACGATCGCGACATCGGCGACCACGCTGAACGCGGGCGCCTGCGATGCCACTGCTTCCGTCACGAAACCACACGATAGCGACGCGGCCGCCCCGAAGCCCGGATATTCAGGCGTGTCGGGACGGCCGCGCCCAGAGTTTCTTCTGTGACCGCGAGTTTCTTCTGTGACCGCGGGCCGGGCCCGCCCCCGGGGGGCTTACTCAGCGGCTGGCGGAAGTCGGCGGAGCGACGGACCGTTCGGGCGACTTGCCCTGGCCTTGCCCTTGGGGCGAGCGGCGCGCGCCCGGCTGCCGCCGCGCGGCCGTTAGAGTAGGTGACATGACAGCTACTTCTGCCGCCACGCCCGTTGTCGACTTCTACTTCGACCCGCTGTGCCCGTTCGCCTGGGTCAGCTCGCGCTGGATCCTCGAGGTGGAGAAGGAGCGCGACATCGACCTGTCCTTCCGGGTGATGTCCCTGTCCGTGCTCAACGCGCGCCGCGAGGGACTCTCCGAGCAGTACCAGGAACTGCTCGACCGGGGCTGGGGCCCGGTCCGGGTGTGCATCGCCGCCGAGCAGAAGTACGGCACGGCCGCGCTCCGCGACCTCTACACGGCCCTCGGCACCAGGCGGCACGTCGAGAAGCGGGACTTCGACCGCGACCTGTACGTCGAGGCGCTCACCGAGTGCGGCCTCGACCCGGCGCTCGCCGACGCGGCCGACTCGACCGCGTACGACGAGGAGCTGACCGCGTCGCACCACCGCGGCATGGACCCGGTCGGCGACGAGGTCGGCACGCCGACGCTCCACATCGACGGCGTGGCCTTCTTCGGGCCGGTCATCACCCGCGTGCCGCGCGGCCCCGAGGCGGTGCGGATGTTCGACGGCGCGCTGATGCTCGCCGCCAACCCGTACTTCTTCGAGCTCAAGCGCAC
>DAHWEX010000105.1 GCA_027326205.1 Actinomycetota bacterium | reverse complement strand
GGAGGCGTTCAGCTCGCCGCCGACCCACCACTTCCAGAATGGCGCGTCCGACGTGTCGAGGACCGTGTCCCACTTCTTGTACCAGGTGAGCAGGTCCGCGTAGGCGGTGAAGCAGTCCGGGTACTTGTCCTCGGTGAACTGCTCACGGATCGCCGGGTCGGACGCGTTGGCCTGGGCCGTGAACTTCGCGGGCGGCGGGTAGTAACCCTCCTCGCGCCAGTGGACCGCGATGGTGACCTCAGAAGATTCAGATATCTCGTCGTCCGTTACGTCATCCAGCTCGTCAGCCATGAAGTTCCTCCGCGTCCCTGCGTCGGCGCGCCTAGCGGCGCTCTTACTGATTTCGCCCGCGCACATTCTGCGCTACCGCCTCAGAGCGGTCGTTCGAGGCATTACCCAAATCTAACGCTCATGCCTCTCACACCACCATGGGTGGTAGCACCTCGGGACGATCAAGGGAACCCGCGTGCGAAGCAGGGTTCCGTCCAACCTCATGGTGCTCCGCGGGCGGAGCCTGGTGCCGGCGCGGACGGGCCGCGTTCCGGCTAGTTGCTGGCGCTCACCGCGGCCTGGCGCGGCAGGGAGATGACGGAAAGCGACGGGTTGCGAACCTCCGGGAACGCCTCGTCCATCCCGGTGATGGCCATGATCCGCAGCAGCGATGGACGGGCGGCGGCCAGCCTGAGCGAGCGACCGGAACGCCGCGCGTGCCCGGCGACCTTGGCCAGCACGCCCAGGCCCGCCGCGTCGCAGAACGACAGCCCGGACAGGTTCATCGTCACCGGCCCGTCCTGGCTGTCCACAACATCGCGCAGGTAGGCGTAGGCCTGGTCAGCGGTGGCGATGTCCAGCTCACCGCTCACCTTCACGGTGGCCTTGCCGTCCGCGGCCACCTGATACTCCATCTCCAGCGGCAGAGCCTGCGCCAGATCGATCACAGCCCCCATGTCCCCGTCTTTCTCCCCGTTAGGCGCAGTCCGGCCCCCTACGACACGGCTCGCGCGAATCATCAGATTGTCCCCTCCCAGGATCGTAGTGAACAAGATGCCCTCTCTGCACCAACCTCGCCGCATTTCGCACTAGTTCGCCACGCTCAGCGAAGCCCTGCAGTGACCCCAGTCAAGGCGGCGAACCTTACGGTTGCACCGCCCCGTTACTGAATAAAACGTCCGAGCAAGCCGGATAGTTCTCGCGATCTTTCTGTAGTCCCCTTCTTACCGAACGTTCACACGCGACGTTCAGTTACCGACAATTACAAACAGTGAGTTGAATCACGTGCTGCCGCCGTCAGCCCCTGACGGCGGCAGCACGTGACCTCGGCGTCAGCCGGTGACGCTCGGCTGAGCCGGCTGGTCGTCCACGGCCTTGGCGGCCGTCTGGTCCCCGGGCCGTTCGCCCCAGGACCGCCAGACCAGGCGGTGCAGCGGGATAACCCGCGGGATGTCGCGCAGGCCGGGGATGAACGGCACGAACAGCAGCAGCAGCGTCGACAGGCCGGTCATGTAGATCGCGATGAGGTCCAGGTTGAGGGAGTTCCTCCAGCCGGGCACGTGGTACCAGAGCTGGTACAGCCAGAGCCACGGCTGGCCGGGGTAACTGCCGGACTCGTTCATCACACCCCACTGGTTGCCGGTGAGGTTCATGGAAGTGGCCTGGTTCGCGTAGTACTCGCCGTCGGCCAGGAACATCAGCGGCTTGGTGAAGTCGGTGCCGTAGAACGGCTGCTGAGCGGACAGGTCGCCGTCAAGCGCGCCGCTGCGCGCCAGCGTGAGCTCGGTGGCGAGCATCACGGGCACCGGGCCGTCGTTGGCCGCCGGCACCACCGGGGCGCCGTTAACGAACGTGACCTTCTGCACCGCGGTGTCGTAATTGGCGGCCCACTTGTCCTGCTGCGCCGCCGAGGCGGCGTTGTAGGCGCTGAGCGCGCTCGCGAGTTGCGGGTCGGTGGACGCGGACTTGGCCAGCGGCTGGAGCACGAACGTCTGCGCCGTGTCGATCGGCTGCCGCACCCCGGGGATGTTCGCCGGGGCGAACAGTTCGCTCTGCGGGGTCCCGTTGGTGTTGTAGGGCGGCCCGTACCCGGCGGTGACGCTCGTCCCGTCCAGTTCGGTCGCCGCGGTGGCGAGGAAGCCGCCCGCGTCGACCTGCACCCAGCTGCGCAGGGTAACCGGCGGGACGTCCGGGGAGGACAGCACGGTGGCCAGTCCCACGGTGAGCACCAGTGCGATCAGCGCCGCGATCGTGCCTTCCTTGAGGATGTCGTAGCGCCGGGTAGCACCGCGCCAGGGAGCCGCGTCGGCGGCCCGCGCGCTCCGCCGCGCCGCGCGGCCGGCCGGGCTGGCAAGCGCCCGCAGACCGGCGACGCTGGGCGTCCGCCAGGACGGGTAGCGGGCCGGCAGCGGGTGGCTGACGCCGCGGATCCTGACCAGGAGGATGTGCGCGCCCACGATGGCCACGAGGACGAGCGGGATCAGCACGATGTGCCACATGAGCATCTGGCCGAAGTTCATGAGGTTGAAGAACGCGCCGACCCCGACCGCGTTGAAGGCGTCCTTGCCGTTGGTGGCGATCCACTGCGAGTCGAAGTTCTGCTGCGACAGGTAGCCGGTGAAGCACTCCACGACCGAGGCGACGAAGGCGACCACGCCGGTCATCCAGGTCAGCCAGCGCCGCCCGCGCCAAGCGGCCATCCAGAACTTGCCCCACAGGTGAATGACCATGAAGGCCATGAACAGCTCGACGCTCCACAGGTGCATGCTGTTGAAGAAGTGCCCGACGGAGTTGGTGTGCCACCAGTCCGGGCCGCCAAGCGCGATGGCGAAGCCGCTGGCGATCACCAGCCCGAACGAGGCCAGCGAGGCCACGCCGAAGACGTAGATCCAGGAGGCGACGTAGGCGGGCTGCCGGTCGGGCAGCAGCTTGCCCGGCGGCAGCAGCGCGAGCATCCCACGCCGGACGCGGGCCGTCCACATCCGGCTGTCCGGGTCGTCGACGGCGTCGGCCGGCCCCTCGTCCGCCGGGGAGCTCGCCTTTTCGCCGGTGTCGCCTGGCGCGCTGTCCGCGAGCCCTCCGTGACGGCCGGGGAACGGCAGCAGCAGCGCCGCGCCGAAGATCAGCACCATCACCGCGATCAGAACGAGGTTGGCCTCGGAAATCGTGAAAATCGACCAGTTGAGATAACTGCCCGGTGAGTTGAGATCGACGGCCAGCGCGCCGTGACTCGCCGACGTGAGCGGATCCATTCAAATCCTCCAGATCACCGCATCCGCGCCGGAACGGCGCGCATTTCCTGACCTAACAACGATGCGGCACGGAACGCAACTCCCGGGAGGGATGGGGGTCACCGCTGCCGGGGACCTTGGTCCCGCACTTTCCCCCGATGAACCCGGTTTCGTTAGGTCATAGTGTGGTAACCGCACTGGTGCGCCGGCACCGTGAGCGGACTTGAGGTGGCCAAGGATGCTGAGTAGGGGCAGTGATGCTGAGTAGGGGCAGTGTTGCGATTGACCTCGGAACGGTCAACACGCTCGTCTGGGTGGACGGGCGCGGCCTCGTGCTCGAGGAGCCGTCCACGATCGCGATCGACGACAGCGTGGGGTCGGTCGCCGCGATCGGGACCGCGGCCGAGGCCCTCGCGGGCAAGGAACCGAAGGACATCAGGGTCATCCACCCGCTGCGGGACGGCGTCATCGCCGACCTCGACGCGACCGCGGAGATGCTGCACGGCTTCCTGCGCAAGTCCGGAGCGCTCGGCGGGCCGTTCAAGCGGCGCGTGGTGGTGTGCGTGCCCGGGGGGGCGACCTGGGTGGAACGGCGCTCCGTCGCGGCCGTGTTCGGCGCCCGCCGTTCGCGCTGCGCGGTGGAACTGGTCGACGAGCCGGTCGCGGCCGCCGCGGGGGCGGGATTTGACCTTAACTCCGGCGTGGGCGGGTTCATCGTGGACATCGGCGGCGGGACCACCGAGGTCGCCGCGGTGGCAGGCTGGCGGGTGGTGCGCGCGGAAAGCCTGCGGATGGCGGGCAACGCGATGGACGAGGCGATCATCACCGCCGCGCGGTCCGGCCTCGGCGTCATCTTGAGCCAGCGCGCGGCGCGGCAGCTCAAGTCCGAGCTCGGCCTCACCGGCGGGCCCAACGGCTGGGCGGAAGCGGTGGGGCTCGACGCCGCGCGGCGGACGCCGCGGGTGGAGAAGGTGCCGGGCGACCTCGTGGCCGAGGCGCTCGAGCCGGTCGTGTCCGCCATCGGCGGCACGGTCCAGGGCGTGCTCTCCGACATCCCCGCGGGCCTCGCCGAGGACGTCGTCCTCGGCCAGATCCGGGTCTCCGGCGGCGGTGCGCTGCTGCCCGGGCTCGCGGACCGCCTCGAGGAGGTCGCCGGGATCGGCGTGGCGGTGGCCGACGACCCGCTGCGCTGCGTCGTCCGCGGCGCGGCCGCCATGCTCGGCGCGGGCCAGGCCCCTGGCGCCGGCGCACGGTAGTTCGTTCCTTAGCGTTCGCTCTCGGCTTGCCCGGAGTCTGCTGGCGGCGGAAGACGCGATATGCCTGGCGCGTTGACCTAGTTAACTAAGGCGTGCGCCTGCTGGGCAGGGACACGCATATTGAACGCGCAGGACATCGCGCCCCGCAGAGGCGGTGCCTGGCGGAAAGGCTAAGGTCCGCATGAGCAAGCAGGCATCACCTCCGCCCCCCGGGGACAAGCCGGGCCCCGGGACCCCGCCGCCGCCCCCGCCGCCCCGCTGGCGGCACTGGCTGCTGCCGGTCGGCATCCTCGTGGCGTTCTTTCTCTGGCTCTGGCTGCCCGCGTTGCACAGCCCCTCGCAGACGACGCTCTCGTACACGCAGTTCCAGTCCTACGTCGCCGCGGACAAGGTCAAGTCGGTGAGTATCCCGCAGGGAACGGGCGCGAGCAGCGGGATACTGAAGGACGGGACGAACTACACCGTCACCCTGCCGTCCCCGATACCGGCGTCGCTCGACTCCGGGCTGAAGTCGAGCGGCGTGTCGGAGACCTACACGCAGGCGTCCACGAGCTTTACCAGCGAACTGCTCGGCTGGCTCATCACGCTGCTCCCGATCGCGCTGATCATCTGGTTCTGGGTGCGGTTGTCGCGCGGCGCGTCCGCCGGGATGCAGGGCGTGCTCGGCGCCGGCCGGTCCCGCGCCAAGGTGTTCGACGAGGAGCGGCCCTCCACCACGTTCACCGACGTCGCGGGGTACGAGGGCGCGAAGTCCGAGATCAGCGAGGTCGTCGACTTCCTGCGCAGCCCCGAGCGCTACTCGAAGGCCGGCGCCGTGGTACCGCGCGGAGTGCTCATGGTAGGGCCGCCGGGAACCGGCAAGACGCTGCTCGCGCGCGCCGTGGCCGGCGAGGCCAACGTGCCGTTCTTCTCGGTCACCGGCTCCAGCTTCGTGGAGATGTTCGTCGGTGTGGGCGCCGCCCGCGTCCGCGACCTGTTCACCGAGGCGCGCAAGCGTGGCCAGGCGATCATCTTCATCGACGAGATCGACGCGATCGGGCAGCGGCGGGCCGGGCAGGGGGCGGTCGTCGCCAACGACGAACGGGAGCAGACCCTCAACCAGCTGCTCGCCGAGATGGACGGCTTCGACCCGACGATGGGCGTCGTGGTGCTGGCCGCGACCAACCGGCCCGAGGTGCTCGACCCGGCGCTGCTGCGGCCCGGCCGGTTCGACCGGCAGGTCACCATCCCGCTGCCGAACGTCAGCGAGCGGGAGGCGATCTTGCGCGTCCACACGCGGGGCAAGAAGCTGTCCCCCAGCGTGAACCTCGGGGTGGTCGCGCGCGGCACCCCCGGGTTTTCCGGTGCCGACCTGGCCAACCTGGCCAACGAGGCGGCCATCTTCGCGGTGCGCGAGAACAGGGACGTGGTCACCGCCGGCGACTTCGACGCGGCCCGTGACCGGATCATCCTCGGCCGCAGGGAAGGCTCGAACGTGCTGCTCCCCGAGGAGAAGCACGCGGTGGCGGTGCACGAGTCCGGGCACGCCCTCGTGGCGGCCCTGTCCGAGCACGCCGACCCGGTGGCGAAGGTGACGATCCTACCCGCCGGGCAGGCACTTGGCGTCACCGAGCAGCTACCGCTCGTCGAGCGCCACATGTACGGGGAGGACTACCTGCAGGACTCGCTCGCCGTCCGGCTCGGCGGCCGGGCCGCCGAGCTCGTCGTGCTCGGCCAGGGCTCAACCGGCGCGGGCAACGACCTGGCCGGCGCCACCGACCTGGCCACCAAGATGATCCGCGAGTTCGGCATGTCCCTGGTCATCGGGCCCGTCGGCTATCCGGAGGGCGGCTCGGTGTTCCTCGGCGGCGGCGGTCCCGGCATGTCGAGCCGCCCCTACGCGGAGGCGACCCAGGCGGCCATCGACAGCGAGGGCTCCACGCTGCTGCGCCAGGCGCAGGAGCGCGCCGTCAACCTGCTCACCTCGCACCGCGGCGCACTCGACTCGCTCGTCGCCCTGCTGCTCGAGCGGGAGACGGTGGACGGCTCCGACGTGTACCGCCTCGCGGGCCAGCCAGACCGCTCGGCGAGCCTGAGCCTGTCGACGCCGCCGGTCGTCCTCACCCCCCATCCCGCGGGCGCGGAGAACGCCGGGACCGGGCTTGCTACCAGCGCTGACGGTTCCACGCCGGTGCGGTGACCACCCAGTCGGCCTCCCAGGCGGCCATCCGCCGCCGGCGCAGCACGCTCATGGCGACACCCACCGCGGCCAGGTAGGTGAGGGCGCTGCCCGCGATCGCGCCGACCATGGCCGCGTCCGCCTGACTGGCGGCCTCGGCCAGGGTCAGCGGCGGGCTGTCGAGGTAGCCGCTGGCGTCGTCAACCCAGACGGTGACGGCCGCCCCCTTGAGGCTTCCCGGCTTGGCGGGCACCACGCCGGACCGGTGCACGCCGGCGGCCGAGGTCCACCTGGCCGGGGTGAAGACGTACGTCGTCGGCGCGTACCCGTCGATCGCGACCGCGCTGGCGCTCAGCGTCGCCCGCACCTCGTGCCTGCCCGCCATCTGCTCCTGCCGCGCTCGCAGCGCGGCCGTGTAGGAGGCGCGGCCCGCCGCCTGCGCGGCGAACGGCGCTCCGGCCACCGTCACGATGAACAGGCCGGCCAGCAGGCAGGTCTGTACGCGGTCGGTAACCCGGCGGAGCGGATTGCGGTCAAGTCGCGCGCCGCGAATTGTCCGGGACAGCCATCCCTGACGGTGCGGGGATCCGCTTAGTCGCATGACAAGTCACCTCACCTCATGACCGCCCGCCGTCCGGAAACGGGCGGCGCGTATTGCCCGCTGCTACGATGCGATCTCGATTAGTAGTAACGGTAGGGCATAATTCCGTTTCGGGGGCCGGACTTTGCGCGCCGATTAGACTCCCTTAATCTATGTCGCATGGATAAAGAGGGGGTCGGCGGTCTGCTCCCGCAACTCCGGCTCGATGACCTGCTGTCGGAGCTGCAGGCCCGTCTGGAGGCCGTGATCGGCGCCCGGGACCGGATGCACGGACTGCTTGAGGCCGTGATCGCCATCGGTTCCGGACTCGACCTCGAAGGGATGCTCCGCCGCATCGTTGAGGCGGCGGTGGACCTCGTCGACGCCAGGTACGGGGCGCTCGGCGTGATCGGCGAGGATCAGCGGCTGATCGAGTTCATCCCGGTCGGACTCGGCCCCGACGAGATCGCGAAGATCCACCACTGGCCCGAGGGGCGCGGCGTGCTCGGGCTGCTCATCAAGGAACCGCACCCGCTCCGGCTGGCCGACATCTCCGCCCACCCGGAGTCGTCCGGGTTCCCCGCGGGCCATCCGGCGATGCGGTCCTTCGTGGGCGTGCCGGTCCGGGTCAGGGATCGCGTGTTCGGAAACCTCTACCTCGCCGAGAAGCGCGGCGGCGGCGAGTTCACCGAGGACGACGAGGCGGTGCTGACCGCGCTCGGCGCCGCGGCCGGCGTCGCGGTGGAGAATGCCCGGCTGTACGAGGAGGCCAGGCGGCAGCAGCGCTGGCTGCGGGCGAGCAGCGAGCTGACCATTGCCCTGCTGTCCGGCGCCAGCCCGGCCGCCGTGCTCGGCGACCTCACCAGGCAGGTGCTCGAGCTGTCCGGGGCGGACCTGGTGACGCTGGCCCTGCCCGACGAGGACGGCCGCAACCTGACCCTGGAGTACGCGGAGGGCGCGAAGGCCGACGACACCCGGGGCCTTGTCGTGCTCGCGGCGAAGTCGCTGTCCGGTCAGGTGCTGGCCAACGGCGAGCCCGTCACGGTGGAGAACTTCGCAGGCGACCCGCGCCAGGCCGATGCCACCAGGCTGTCCATGGGGCACATCGGCCCGGCGGACCTGTTCCCGCTCGGCACGCCGGGCAACGTGCGCGGCGTGCTCACCGTGGGGCGCACGCACGGCAAGCCGCCGCTGCCGCAGCACGCGGTCAGCGTCGTGGCGGCCTTCGCGGCGCAGGCGGCCGTCGCGCTCGAACTGGCCGGCCGCCGGGCCGATGCGGAGCGGCTGTCGGTGTTCGAAGACCGGGACCGGATCGCCAGGGACCTACACGACCTGGTGATCCAGCGGCTGTACGCGACGGGCATGTCGCTTGAGGGCACCATGCCCATGATCACCAAGCGCGAGGTGTCCGACCGGGTGCGCAACGCGGTGGACGCGATGGACGACACGATCAGGGACATCAGGGCGACGATCTTCGCGCTGCAGTCCCGCAGCCGGGCCAGCGCGCCCCGGCTGCGCGCCGACATCGTGGCGCTCGCCGACGAGATGGCGGAAATGCTCGGCTTCGCGCCCGCCCTGCGGCTGGGCAGCGGACTCGATTCGCGGGCCAGTGGCGAGCTATCCGACCAGGTCCTCGCCGTGCTGCGCGAGGCGCTGTCCAACGCGGCGCGGCACTCGGACGCGACGCGGGTGGACGTGTCGGTGGACACCGACACCACCGGGATACTGAAGGTGCTGGTCAGGGACAACGGCCGCGGCATCGGGGAGACAAGCCGGCGCAGCGGCCTCGCCAACATGGCCGACCGGGCGGAGAAGCTCGGCGGCCAGTTCCGGGTGTCGCCCGCCGACGGCGGCGGGACGGAAGTGGAATGGAAGGCTCCGGTGCCCCCGGAGACGCTGGACGACGCCGACGACGAGCCGCACCCGGCCCCGGCGGGCAAGTACCCGCTGTTAGGTCCGGGTGCCCGGGGTCCGGGTGCCCGGGGTCCGGGTGTGCTACCGCTTGGTTTCGGTCGTGTCGCCGAACACGCGGGCCGCGTAGGCGGCCGCCTGCGTGCGGCGCTCCATGCCCAGCTTGGCGAACAGCCCGGAGATGTAGTTCTTGACCGTCTTCTCGGCGAGGAAGAGATGCTCACCGATCTGCCGGTTGGTCAGGCCCTCGCCGATCAGCTCGAGGATCCGCTTCTCCTGGGGCGTCAGCCCCGCGAGGGGGTCCGGCTTGGCCGTCTGGCCGCGCAGCCGCGCCATGAGCTGGCTGGCCGCCCGGGGGTCGAGCATCGACTGCCCGGTCGCGACGGTACGCACCGCGCCCACCAGGTCGGTGCCCCGGATCTGCTTGAGCACGTACCCGGCCGCACCCGCCATGACCGCGTCCATCAGCGCGTCGTCATCGGCGAACGAGGTCAGCATGAGGCAGGCCACCTCGGGCAGCTGGGACCGGATCTCCCGGCAGACGGTAACGCCGTCCCCGTCCGGCAGCCGGACGTCAAGCACTGCCACGTCCGGCCGCAGCGCGGGGATCCGGGCGAGCGCCGAAGACGCCGTGCCCGCCTCGCCGATGACCTTGATGTCGCCCTCGGCCTCAAGCATGTCGCGGACGCCCCGGCGGACGATCTCGTGGTCGTCGAGCAGGAACACCTTGATCGGCTGGCTCGTCTCGCTGTCACTCGCCACGGTTCCCACGGAGCCTCTCCTGCAACGCATCTCCTGCTACTCGCCCTATCTTAGTAAGACGTTATATGCCCCAGGGGCAGCGCGCTACGGACTTACGTCCCGGCCCTGCTCAGGCACGCGGTAGTCTCGGGCCATGGCTCACGGCATCGGCGCGCTTCCGCAGTTCATTCCCAGTCCGCCGATCAATAGCTTCCATATCGGCCCGCTGGACATTCACTTCTACGCGCTGGGCTACATCATCGGGATCACGCTGGCGATCCTGCTCACCCGGCGGCGTTGGCGGGCGCTCGGCGGTGACCCTGACCTGGTCAACGACATCGCCCTGTGGGTCGTGCCGGCCGGCATCATCGGCGGCCGCATCTACTTCGACATCACCACCCCGGCCGACATCCCGCACGTCTGGTACGGGGTGTTCGCCGTGTGGACCGGCGGCCTCGGCATCTGGGGCGGTGTCGCGCTCGCCGCGGTGGCCGGCGCGTGGCGTCTGCGCAAGCTGGGCATCTCGACCGGCCCGTTCGCCAACGCGATCGCCCCGGCGCTCCTGGTCGCGCAGGCGATCGGCCGGATCGGCAACTACTTCAACAAGGAACTGTTCGGCAAGCCGACCACGCTGCCCTGGGGCCTGGAGATCCCGTACCAGTACCGACTGGCCGGCGGCATCCCCACCCAGGACCTGCACTACTCGACCTTCCAGCCGTCCTTCCTCTACGAGCTGATCTGGGACCTGGCCCTGGCGGCGTTCCTCATCTGGCTCGGGCACCGCGTCAAGATCAGGCCGTGGGCCCTGTTCGCGCTCTACGTGGCCGGCTACTCCGGCTACCGGATCTTCGAGGAATCCATCAGGATCGACTCCTCGGAGTACTTCCTCGGCCTGCGCCTGAACATGTTCGTCGCCGTGGCGCTGATGATCGCCGGCCTGGTCTGGTTCGCCATCGCCCAGTCGCGCCCCGAGCGCCCCTACACGGTCCTCCCCCCGGGCGCCGCCGACCAGGTAAGCCCGGACGCGGCCGCCGCCGTCGCCCCCGACGAGACCCCGGACACCGAGGCCACCGAGGCCGCCGAGGCACCCGCCGCCGAGGCCGCCAGCGCAGCCGACGACGCAGCCGCACCGGACCCGGTCGAGACGGAAGAAGAACACCCCGCCACCCCGTCCCCCGCCGAGGCCGACACAGCAACCACCCACCCGGAGAGACCGTAAGAGCGGTTCAACTCAGTCAGTCTGACTTGCGTCGTGTTGCTGCTCGAATGTCGGGCGCGGGCCGTAGGGTAGCGCTGTGGCTTCCGCGGACCCTGACATCCAGAACTACGGCGCAGTGTTCACCCGCCGGTGGGTTGTCGAGGTCTTGCTCGACCTGACCGGGTACACCGCCGACCGCGACCTGGGTGAGACGCACCTGCTTGAGCCGTCCTGCGGCTCGGGAGCGTTTCTCGGCCCGGCCGTGGAGCGGCTTATCGCCAGCGCCCAGGAACACGGACGAGATCTGCGGACGCTCGGCGACGCGGTGCGGGCGTACGACCTTCAGGCCGATCACGTTGAGATCTGCCGTGCACTGTGCCGGGACCTGCTGGTTGCCGCTGGCGAATCCCTGGCGGACGCGACCGCTCTGGCGGCCGACTGGGTGCGGCGCGCGGACTTTCTGCTCGCGGGGTCGTTCTCCCTAGTCGAGGATCATCAGGCGGACGTCGTGATCGGGAACCCGCCGTACATTCGCTATGACGACCTGTCCGCGGACAAGGCCGCACTGTACCGAAGCACCTGGACCACGATGACGGGACGCGGTGACATCTACGTCGGCTTCATCGAGCGGTCCCTGCGGATGCTCAAGCCCGGCGGCACGGTGGGGTTCATCTGCGCCGACCGGTGGATGCGGAACGCCTATGGCGCCGGACTCCGGGAGTTGGTTGCGCAGCGGTATGCCGTCGAGCACGTTTGGACGATGCACGACGTGGATGCGTTCGAGATCCCGGTTTCCGCGTACCCGGCGATCACGGTACTGGCCAACCACGCCCAGTCTTGCGCGATAGCGGCTGACACGACCGCCGAATTCGGCGCTTCCAGTGCTGCGGCGCTTGTCCGGGCCGTTCGCGCAGACGGTTTCACCGGGTTCTCCGGCGAGGGGGTCACGGCGCCCCTGTTGCCGCACTGGTTCGACGGCGGAGAGCTATGGCCCACGGGATCGCCTGCCAGGCTGGCCCTGATCGAGGCACTCAACGACCGTTTCGCTCCCCTTGACGACCCCGGGACCGGGACCAAGGTCTCCATCGGCGTTGCCTCTGGTGCCGACAGTGTGTACGTCACGAAGGACCCGGCTGTCGCCGAACCGGACCGGTTGCTGCCGCTGGCCATGCGCCGGGACCTGATGTCGGGCACGTTCACCTGGCAGGGCAACTACCTAG
>DAHWEX010000086.1 GCA_027326205.1 Actinomycetota bacterium | reverse complement strand
AGGGGAACCACGGGGAGGACGTCAAGGAGCACTGGTGGTACACCGACGCCGTGCCGAGCCACGCGTGGAACACCTGGCGCTACCATTACCCGCAGGCCGCCTTCCCCTACGGCCAGCTCCGGCAGGAAAGCGCGCGCCGGGACCGGCGGGCGCCCGAGTACGAGATCCTCGACACCGGGATCTTCGACGCCGGCCGCTACTGGGTCACCGACGTCAGCTACGCCAAGAGCGACGACGCCGCCGAGTTGCTGCTGCAGGTCAGCGTCACCAACGCGGGCCACGACGCCGACACGATTCACGTGCTGCCGACCGCGTGGTTCCGCAACACCTGGTCCTGGGACGCCTCCGCGAAGCCGGGCCTGCGGCTGAACGACGCCGGCGGCGTGGACATCGGCCACCCGTTCCTCGGCGCCCTCGAACTGCTCGCGGACGCCGCCTGGGACGGGACCAGGCCGCGGCCGCTGTTCTGCGAGAACGAGACCAACACCGAGCGGCTGTTCAACTCTCCCCCGGTGACGAAGTACCCGAAGGACGGCATCAACGACCACGTCGTCGGCGGCAGGGCGACCGTCAACCCGGACCTGGCCGGCACCAAGTGCGCGTTCTGGTACACGCTCACCGTGCAGCCCGAGCAGACCGCCACCATCCGGCTGGTGCTCAGGCCGAAGGCGGCCACGGGAACCGGCAGCCCGTTCGGTGCGGCCTTTGACGGTGTCATGACGCGGCGCAAGGCCGAGGCGGACGAGTTCTACCGGGAGCTGACGCCCGCGGCCGCGAGCCAGGACGAGGCGAGCGTGATGCGGCAGGCCTTCGCGGGGATGCTGTGGTCCAAGCAGTTCTACCACTACAACGTGGCGACCTGGCTGGACGGCGACCCGGAGCAGCCGGCCCCGCCGCCGGAGCGCGAGCTGAACAGGAACGGGCGCTGGCGGAACTTCGACGCCTTCGACATCCTGTCGATGCCGGACAAGTGGGAGTACCCCTGGTTCGCCGCCTGGGACCTGGCCTTTCACTGCGTGACGCTGGCGCACGTCGACCCGGGGTTCGCGAAGTACCAGCTCGTGCTGCTGTGCCGGGAGTGGTTCCAGCACCCGAACGGGGCGCTGCCCGCCTACGAGTGGGACTTCGGCGACGTCAACCCGCCCGTCCAGGCGTGGGCGGCGCTCGAGGTGTTCGCGCTCGACGGCGGCACGGACCTCGACTTCCTCGCCAGGATCTTCGACAAGCTGCTGGTCAACTTCACCTGGTGGGTGAACAGGGAAGACGGAAAGGGCAACAACCTGTTCGAGGGCGGCTTCCTCGGCCTGGACAACATCGGGCCGATCGACCGCTCGCACCTGCCGGAAGGCACGGTCCTTGAGCAGTCCGACGCCACCGGCTGGATGGCGTTCTACGCGCTGTCCATGTGCCGGATCGCGACGGTGCTGTGGCGCAACGGCCGCAGGCACGGCGCCGACCTGGTGCTGAAGTTCCTTGAGCACTACGCCGGCATCGCCGAGGCGCTGGAGGGCCAGGGGATGTGGGACTCCGCCGACGGGATGTTCTACGACCACCTGTGCCTGAAGAGCGGCCTGGTCATCCCGGTCAAGGCCAGGTCGATGGTCGGCGTGATCCCGCTGCTCGCGGTCGGCGTGATCGACGAGCGGATGATCACGAACGCGCTCAGGTTCGGCAAGGGCTTCTCCGCCTTCCTCGAGCGCCACGGGCTCGCCGAGCCGGACCGCCGGCGCGACCGGGGCCTCGTGCGTCCCAACCACCCCGACGTGGCCGAGCACGGCGAGCGGCTGCTGCTCAGCGTGGTCGGCTTCGAACGCCTGGTGCCGCTGTTCGACTCCCTGTTCGACGAGTCCAAGTTCCTGTCGCCCTACGGGCTGCGCAGCCTGAGCCAGGTGCACCGGAACGAGCCGTACCTGCTGCACCTGGACGGCACGACCGCGACGATCGACTACGAGCCGGCCGAGTCGACCACGGGGATGTTCGGCGGCAACTCTAACTGGCGCGGACCGGTCTGGTTCCCGCTGAACTACCTGGTGATCAGCTGCCTGCTGAAGTACCACAACTTCTTCGGAGACGACCTCACGGTGGAGTACCCCACCGGGTCGGGCAGCAAGCTCACCCTCGCCGAGATCGCCCAGGACCTGCGGTCGCGGCTCATCTCGCTGTTCACCCGGGGTAACGACGGGCGTCGGCCCTGCTACGGCTGGGTAGACAAGCTGCAGCACGACCCGAGGTGGCGCGAAAACGTCTACTTCCACGAGTACTTCCACGGCGACAACGGAGCCGGGCTCGGCGCGAGCCACCAGACGGGGTGGACCGGGCTGATCGCGGACGTGATCCGCCGCCGTCACGGGGCGGTCCCGGAGACCGTTGACCTGATCCACGACCTGCTCTACCCGGAGAATGACGCATGACGGCAACGCTGAAGGCCCGGCCGGGTAACCGCACCCAGCTCGGCGCGACTGTCCACGACGACGGAGTGAACTTCGCGGTCGCGTCGACGATCGCGGACTCCGTCGACCTCTGCCTCTTCGACGATTCCGGCACCGAGACCCGCTTCGAGCTCGACCAGTACGACGCCGGAACGTGGCACGGGTTCGTGCCCGGCATCAGTGCCGGGCAGGCCTACGGCTTCCGGGTACACGGGCCGTTCGAGCCGGCCCGCGGGCTGCGCTGCAACCCGAGCAAGCTGCTGCTCGACCCCTACGCGCGCGCGATCGTCGGCACCGTGGATTTCAACGAGGCGCTGCTCGGCGGCGACGACACCGACTCCGCGCCGTTCGTGCCGCGGTCGCTGGCGGTCGGCCGGGACTACGACTGGGAGGGCGACACCCAACTGCATCACCGGTCGGTGGACTCGGTCATCTACGAGGTGCACGTCAAGGGGTTCACCGCGCGCCACCCGGACATCCCGCCGGAGTTGCGGGGCACGTACGCGGGCCTGGCCCATCCGGTGGCCGTCGAGTACCTGCGTGACCTCGGCGTCACCGCGGTGGAACTGCTGCCGGTGCACGAATCCGTGCCGGAAAGGTGCCTCGTCGGCCACGGGCTGACCAACTACTGGGGCTACAACACCATCGGGTTCTTCGCGCCGCACCAGGGGTACTCCGCCGCGGTCCGGGCCGGCCACGGGCCGGACGGCCAGGTCAACGAGTTCAAGGACATGGTCAAGGCGCTGCACCGGGCGGGCATCGAGGTGATCCTCGACGTGGTCTACAACCACACCGCCGAGGGCGGCGCGGACGGCCCGACGCTCAGCTTCCGCGGCCTGGACAACGGCATGTACTACCGCCTCGTGCCGGACGACCCGAGCGTTTACTACGACACCACGGGCACCGGCAACTCGCTGAACGCCGGGAACCCGTACACGCTGCGGCTGATCATGGACAGCCTGCGGTACTGGATGTCGGAGATGCACGTGGACGGCTTCCGGTTCGACCTGGCGGCCACCCTCGGCCGCGAGGGCGACAACCGTTTCGACCAGCTGTCGGCGTTCTTCGAGATCGTCGCGCAGGACCCGGAGATCGGCCAGGCCAAGCTGATCGCCGAGCCCTGGGACGTGGGGCAGGCCGACAGCTACGACCTGGGCCGGTTCCCCGCCGACTGGCGCGAGTGGAACGGCAGGTACCGGGACTACATGCGCGACTTCTGGCGGTCGAAGGACGTCGGCGTCGCGGAGTTCGCCACCCGGTTCGGCGGATCCTCCGACCTGTACGGGGCGGCCCGCCGCCGGCCGACATCCTCGGTGAACCTGATCACCGTGCACGACGGCTTCACCCTCCGCGACCTCGTCTCCTACGACGACAAGCACAACGAGGCCAACGGGGAGTCCAACCGGGACGGCACCAGCGACAACCGCTCGTGGAACTGCGGCGCCGAGGGCCCCACGGACGACCCGGCGGTCAGCGAGCTGCGCGGCCGGCAGCAGCGGGCGATGCTGTCCACGCTGCTGCTGTCGTTCGGCATCCCGCTGCTGCTTGGCGGCGACGAGATCGGCCGCACCCAGGGCGGCAACAACAACGCCTACTGCCAGGACAACGAGATCTCCTGGTTCGACTGGGAGGGCACGGACCAGCCGCTGCGCGGCTACGTCAAGCGGCTGCTCGCGCTGCGCCGGTCGCACCCGGTGTTCCGCCGCAAGCGGTTCCTCACCGGCGCCGAGTCGGCCGATCTCGGCTGGTACAGCTGCGCGGGCACGACCGTGACCGAGGAGCAGTGGGCCGATCCGTCGATGCACGCGATCGCGGTCTACCTGGACGGCGCCGACGCGCCCGACGAGGCGGACGACGGCACGCCGCTGCTCGACGACGACTTCCTGATCCTGGTGAACGGCTACTGGGAGGAGGTCACGTTCACCCTGCCGCAGGTCCGCGCCGGCGCGCAGACCTGGTTCGTGGAACTGGACAGCTACGACGTCGCCGTCTCCGCCGCCCGCGAGTTCCCCAGGCACACCGGCGACCAGGTGGCGGCCCGCCCTCGGTCCGTGCGGGTGCTGCGCGCGCCCCGGCCGGAGAGCTAGGTAAGGCGGCCGGCGGAGCGCACCGTGCGTCTAGCTCGGGCTCAGGCGCTGTGGCCCCCCGACAAGGATGACTACACCTACGCTCGCACCGGCCGCGGTTGCCAGTCTAAGCTCTGGCCGGCGGCTTCTCGGCGGCATCCGCGTGAGCGGATCGCCCGCCGAGGGTTGCCGCCGCGAGGATTCCGGCGAGGATGACCAGGCCGGCCGACAGGTAGAACGCCGCGTGCAGGCCGTCGCCGAAGGCGGCATAGGCCGCCTTCTCGGCCGAGGCGATGTAGCCGCTGTCGCCGGAGAACGTCTTCAGGTACTTGTCGACCTGGCCCGTCTCGATGACGTTGATGATGACCTGCTTGAAGCCCATGATCTGGGCCTTCTGGCTGGCCGGGATGGACAGCGCGTTGATCTGGCCGGTCAGCCTGGCGTTCAGCGTGGAAAACACGAGCGCGCCGAGGATCGAGGCACCCGCGACCGCGCCGATCTCGCGGCTGGTGTTGGCGGCGGACGCGGCCATGCCAGACCGCTCCGGCGGCACCGCGTCGAGCACGGCGGACGTGACCGGGACCACGGTGATGCCGATGCCGATGCCGGCCAGGGCGAGGGCCAGCGACAGGCCGGCGTAGTTGGGGTGCTGGGTGACGAACGGGCTCGCGATCAGCAGCCCGGCCGCGAACGCGGCGCAGCCGATCGTGATCGGCCAGCGCGGGCCGGCCCGTCCGGTCCAGTAGCCGGCGGCGAGCGAGCCGAGGATCATCAGCGCGGTCATCGGCGTGAAGACCAGCGCGACCTGGTAGCCGGAGTCTGACGGCACTTCCACCAGGTACAGGGCGGTGAAGAAGAAGATCGCGAACGTCGCGAGGTAGGTGCAGAACGCGACCACGTTCGGCACGGCGAACCGGGGGATCCACAGGAAGCGCAGGTCGAGGAGCGGGTGCTCGGCGCGGCGCTCCCTGATCACGAACGCTACGGCGAGGACCACGGCGGCGCCGAACAGCCCGGCGACCTGGACCGCGCCGAATCCGGCGGTCTCCGAGTCGATGATCGCGAACATGAGGCAGGCCAGCGCGCCCGCGCCGAAGACCGTCCCCAGGGCATCGACGCGGGCCGCCGTCGGGTCCGAGCTTTCCGGCACGGTGACCGCGGCGGCGATCAGGGCGGTGAGCCCGAAGAACAGGTTGAACCAGAAGATGCCGCGCCAGCTCCAGGCGCCCACGATCGCGCCGCCGATGACCGGGCCGAGCGCCAGCGCGAGGCCGGAGACCGCGGCCCAGATGCCGATCGCCCAGGCGCGCTCCTTCGTGTCGGTGTAGATGTGCCGGATGACCGACAGCGTGCCCGGCTCGCTCGCCGCCGCGCCGAGGCCCATGATCGCCCGGCCGGCGATGAGCGTGTCGGCGTTGGGCGCGAGGGCGCACAGCACGGATCCGGCGCAGAAGACCCCGGCGCCGGTGAGCATGACCTTCTTGCGGCCCAGTTCGTCGCCGATCATCCCGCAGGCCAGCATGATCGCGGCGAACGTCAGCGCGTAGGCGCCGATCACCCACTGGAGTTGCGCGATGGACGCCTGCAAGTCGGTCTGCAGGGCGCCGAGCCCAACGCTGACCACGGTGTTATCGAGGAAAGTCAGGAAGAGCAGCAGGCAGAGCGCGGCGAGCGCGACCGAGTTGGCCCGGTCACGCCCGCTGCTGCCACTGCCGGCCCGCGGGCCGCTCAGCCTGCCTAGCTGCATGCCGCCGGCACCACGCTGCTCTTCACGACCCCCGCGCTCACGGCCTCGCTCAGCAGGCCGCAGAAGACGCTGTCGCCGACCTTCCAGGTGCCGTTCTGCAGGACCGCGCTGCCGCTCGCACCGCTGGCCACCGTGGTGCCCAATGCCGACAGGTTGTACTTAACCGTCGCGGCCGTGGCGGACGTCACCGTGACCGAGTCCACCTTGGAGGTTACCGCCGCGGCGAGCGGGCTTGCGGAGAAAGCGCTGATCGCGGCGGAGAACTGCGAGCCGTTTTGCAGCAACTGCTCCCGTTTGGCGTTTGAGGTGGACGGGCTGAAGAAGGTATTCCAATTGGCGGTGATCTCGGAGACGGCGTTGCCGGAGCCGCCGCTGGTGGCGGGGGCCGAGGCCGCGGCCGAGGTCGCCGCCGCCGTGCTCGCCGCCGTGCTCTGCGTCGGGGCAGGGGCCGAGGACGAAGACGAACTGGAACCGCTTGAACAAGCCGATATTGCGGTGACGAGCACCAGGCCGAGCGCCGGGGCTAGATAGGCCGGGCGAGCCATTAGATTGAATCGCATCGCTACGCCTCCTTTGAAATCGCCGAAGGATTCGGATTCCTTAGAGGTATTGTCGCTCCGGAAACGGCAAGGTCGCCCGTGATCGCCGACGCCGGCGTCAGTTCGTGACCATCGGCGCGCTCCTAGTGACGCCAGTGATTCACGTGAAACATGAGATCAGTGCGCCCTGGTTCGGTACGGGCGCACGGCGAGCGGGCGGCGGGAAAACCGCGGCCGGCCCTGTGGCGGCCGCGCCTGGCTGGCATCGACCTCATGGTCGCGGACAGGTGCTAGCGGCGGCCGGCCTCGTGCCAGTTGAAGTGGACCTTGATCGTGCCGAAGTTCTTGGAGGGCTTTTCTATCCGCATGTTCTTGGCGGAGCCGCGCTTGGCCTCCAGGAAGCGCAGCACGTGCTTCTTCAGCTGGCCCGAGCCCTTGCCGGGGATGATCTCGATCAGCGGGGCCTTCTTCGCGATGGCCTCGTCGAAGATGTTCTGGAGCGCCTTCTCGATCTCCGTGCCCCGGTTGTAGATGTCATGCAGGTCGAGCGTCAGCTTCATTCACTCAGGTTAGGACCAGTCACAGGACCCCGGGAACCGGCGCGCCCTCCGGATTTGGCTCGCCGTGGGGCCACAGCGCGGCGATGACCTGGTCGGCGGTCTCGGCGGCGCCGCCCTCGGCGAGCACCGTGTGCACGTGCTCATCCGGTGCGGGGGGCTCCAGGGTGTCCAACTGGCTGTTGAGCAGTTTCCCCGGGAAGAAGTGGCCGGGGCGCGTCAGCAGCCGCCGCTCCAGGATTTCCCGGCTGACCTGGAGGAAGACCATGGTCGCGGCCGGGCGGCCGTCGAGCAGGAAGTCCCGGTACGAGCGCTTCAGCGCGGAGCAGGTGATCACGCCGGACTCGTTCGCCGCGATCCGCTCGTCGATCCAGGCGGTGATCGCGCGGAGCCACGGCTCGCGGTCGGCGTCGGTGAGCGGGATGCCCGCGCGCATCTTGGCGACGTTCGCCTCCGGGTGGAAGGTGTCCGCGTCGGCGAACCGCCAGCGCAGCCGCCCGGCGAGCAGGGCGCCGATGGTCGTCTTGCCCGTCCCCGACACCCCGGCCACGATGAGAATCACGGGTGTAACGATACGCGTGATCCCAGCGCTATCTACGGCAGGCAAGGCCCGCGGGTTTACGTTGTACGTTGGGAGCGTCATCTGGCTGCCCGCGGACCCTGCCTATAGAGCTATACGCACCAGGGGTCTCGCCGGTTCAACGGTCTTTCAATTTTTTAAGACCATCGTTAGCGGATGAACGCACCAGCGGCCACGCCGGCGAACACCAGCGTCAGGTACAGGATCGACAGGTGGAACAGGCGCATCGTGACGAGCCGGTCTCCCGCGTCCGGGCCGTCGGCGCCCGCGCCGCGCGACAGGCGCAGCAACCGGTGTACCTCGTACAGGAACGCGGCCCCGGCCACGATCGCGACGGCGCCGTAGAGCGGCCCCGCCCAGGGCCACACCGCGAGCGACACCGCCACCATGAGCCAGCTGTAGACGACCGACTCGGCGAGGACCCGGCGCACCGAGGCGACCACGGGCAGCATCGGGATGCCCGCGCTGCGGTAATCCTCGCGGTACTTGATGGCCAGGGCCCAGAAGTGCGGCGGCTGCCAGAAGAACACCACGCCGAAGAGCAGCCAGGCGGGCCACGACAGCGAACCGGTGGCGGCCGCCCAGGCGATGACCACCGGCGCCGCCCCGCACGCGCCGCCCCAGAGCGTGGACTGTGACGTGTGCCGCTTGAGCACGATGGTGTAGATCACCACGTAGTAGAAGATCGCGGCGAGGGTGAGCCCGGCCGCGAGCAGGTTCGTGGTGACGGCGAACAGGGCCACCGAGACGACCCCGATGACGAGACCGAAGACCAGCGCCGACCGGGGCGAGACCGTGTGCTTCACCAGCGGACGGGTGCTCGTCCGGTGCATGATCTCGTCGATGTCGCGGTCGATGTAGCAGTTCAGCGCGTTGGCGCTGCCCGCGGCGAGCGCGCCGCCGAGGACGACCACCACGGTGACGAGCAGGTTGGGCAGCCCCCGGTAGGCCAGGAAGAGCGTGGGAACCGCGGTGATCAGCAGCAGTTCGACGATCCGCGGCTTGCACAGCGCCACATACGCGGCTACGCGGGCGCGGACACCGGACGTCCACCCCGCACCGCGGGGCGCAGCGCTCGCGGGGCTCGCGGGACTGCTGGCTGCCTGACGGACATTAACCGCGCTCACCTGGGATAAGACCACCTTCCAGCCCGCGCGGAAGGCCGGGCACCTCACCGAGACTACACGGCGTCGTAATGTGCCGGCGCGGCGGGTTGGGAAGATTGCGACGCGGTTGTGAGGGAAGTCCGACTCGCGTTCGGAAATCTTGCGGCGGGGAACCTCTGGAAGCGGCGGGGAACCTCTGGAAGCGGAATCGACCGACGGGAGCAAATTGGCGGCGGGCAGCACAGACGGAACGCCGGGTGCCGTGGCACCCGGGCGGCCGGGTTCGACCTACCGGTTGCAGCTGACCCCGGAGTTCGGGTTCGCCGAGGCGGCCGAGACGGCGGACTACCTCGCGGAACTGGGCGTCACCTGCGCGTACCTGTCGCCGGTGCTCGACGCCGTCCCCGGCTCCCAGCACGGGTACGACGTGACCGACCACGCGCGGATCCGGCCGGAACTCGGCGGCGAGGAGGGCTTCCGCGCGCTCGCCAAGCGACTGCGCGACCGTGGCCTCGGCATCGTCCTCGACATCGTGCCGAACCACATGGCGGTGCCCGCCGACATGTCGCTGAACCGGCAGCTGTGGTCGGTACTCCGCGACGGGCACGACTCCCCCTACGCCAGCTGGTTCGACATCGACTGGGCGGCGCAGGGCGACCGGATGCTGCTGCCGGTCCTGCGCGGGCCGGTCGAGTCCTGCCTGCGGGACCTGCGGGTCGAGCCAGGCGGCGGCCCGGGCGGCGAGCCGGCGCTCAGCTACTTCGACCATGTGCTGCCGCTGCGGCCGGGCACGTCGCGGCTGCCGCTGCCCCGCCTGCTCGAGGCGCAGCACTACCGGCTCGCCTGGTGGCGGGACGCGGCGACCGAGCTCAACTGGCGGCGGTTCTTCGACATCGCGACGCTGATCGGCATCCGGGTGGAAGAACCGGACGTATTCGACGCCACCCACGCGGTCATCCTCGGCCTGGTCGCCGAGGGCCTGGTCGACGGGCTGCGCGTCGACCACCCCGACGGGCTCGCCGACCCGCGCGGCTACCTGCGCCGGCTGCACGCGGCGACCGGCGGCGCGTGGATCGTGGCGGAGAAGATCCTCACCCCCGGCGAGACGCTCCCCGCCGACTGGGCGTGCGCGGGAACGACCGGGTACGACGCGCTGCGGGTCGTCGACGGGCTGTTCCTCGACCCCGCGGGCGGCGACGCGCTCAGCGCGCAGTACGCGCGCTTCTGCCGGGACGCCGGCGACGACTCGCCCGCGCCGCGGTTCGCCGACGTCGCCGCGGCGGCCAAGCGCGAGATCGCCGAAGGGTCGCTGTCCGCCGAGGTCGGCCGCCTGGCCCGCCTGTACGCCTCGCTGGTCCCGGACGCGCCGGCCGGCGACGTGCGCTCGGCGCTGACCGAGGTACTCGCCGCGTTCCCCGTCTACCGCGCCTACGTGCACCCGGGAGAGTTCCCCTCCGAGGCCGCCACGTCCGCGGTCCTTGAGGCGGCCGAGGATGCCCGGCGGCGACTGCCGTGGCGGCTGCGCGGCCTGGCCGCCGACCTCGGCGCCGCCGCGCTCGGCCTGCGCGGGCCGGCGAGCGGCGCGGCCGGCCGGGCCGGCGAGTTCGCCCTGCGGTTCCAGCAGACGACCGGGCCGGTGCTGGCCAAGGGCGTCGAGGACACGGCGGGCTACCGGTGGTCGCGGCTGGTCTCGCTGAACGAGGTCGGGTGCGACCCCGACTGGTTCGGCGTCGCACCCGGGCAGTTCCACGCGGTCGCGCGGCGCCTGGTCGCCGACTGGCCGGCCACGATGACCACGCTGTCCACGCACGACACCAAGCGGCAGGAGGACGTCAGGGCCAGGCTCGCGGTGCTCGCCGAGATGCCGCTGGAGTGGGGCGAGCAGGTCAGGCGCTGGCACGAGCGGGCGGTGTCGCCGCCTCTGTCCGGGCCGGCCGCCGCCGTCGACCCGGACACCGAGTACCTGCTGTGGCAGACCCTCGTGGGGACGTGGCCCATCAGCGGCGACCGGCTGGCCGCGTACCTGACGAAGGCGATCCGCGAGGCCAAGCGGCGGACCTCGTGGACCTCGCCGGACCAGGAGTACGAGGCGGCCGTGCTCGGCCTGGCAGCGCGTGCGCTCGGCGACCCCGAACTGGCGGGGTCGGTCGCGAGCTTCGTCGCCGGGATCGCGGGCGACGCCGCGGCCAACTCGCTCGGCGCGAAGCTCGTGCAGCTCACCATGCCGGGGGTGCCGGATGTCTACCAGGGATGCGAGGTCGCGGGGCTCTCCCTGGTGGATCCGGACAACCGGCGGGAGACCGGCATCGCAACGATCCGTTCGGATCTCCGCGAACTGGACACCGGGGCAGACGCGAGCCTGCCCGACGGCCTGGCCGGCGCGGATCCGCGCTCTTTCCGGCTGGCCAAGTTGCTGGTCACGTCCAGGGCGCTGCGGCTGCGGCGGGCCAGGCCGGACTGGTACGCCGGGAGCTACGAGCCGCTGGCCGCGGCCGGGCCCGCGGCCGGGCACGCGCTCGCCTTCGCGCGCGGCGGGCAGGCGGTCACGGTCGCTACCGGGCTGCCCGCCGGGCTGCGCCGCCGCGGCGGCTGGCAGGACACGGCGCTGACGCTGCCCGGCGGCAGCTGGACCGACCTGCTGACCGGTACGGTGCACGAGGGGCCGGCCGTTTCGATGACCGGCCTGACGGGCCGCCTGCCGGTCGCGCTGCTAGTGCGAGGGGATCGATGACCGTCTTCAGCGTGTGGGCGCCGGACGCGGGGCGGGTGGACGTCGAGGTTTCCGGCCGGGCCCAGGCGATGTCCCCGGTGGGCGGCCGGCCGGGATGGTGGGCGCTCGAGGCGGACGCGCCCGCCGGAACCGACTACGCGTTCCGGCTGGACGGCGGCGACCCGCTCGCCGACCCGCGCTCCCCGCGCCAGCCCTACGGCCCGCACGGGGTCAGCCGGACCTACGACCACGGCGCGTTCGCCTGGACCGACGACCGGTGGACCGGCGCGCCGCTCGCCGGCGCGGTGATCTACGAACTACACGCCGGCACGTTCACCCCGGAGGGGACGCTGGACGCCGCCATCGGCCGGCTGGACCACCTGGTGTCGCTCGGCGTCACCGTGGTGGAGCTGATGCCGGTCGCCGCGATCCCCGGCGAGCACGGCTGGGGCTACGACGGGATCGGCCTGTGGGCCGTGCACGAGCCCTACGGCGGTCCCGACGCGCTGAAGCGGTTCGTGGCCGCCTGCCACGAGCGCGGGCTCGGCGTCTTCCTCGACGTCGTCTACAACCACGTGGGGCCGGGGAACAAGCTCGCCTCGTTCGGTCCCTACTTCACCGACGTCTACTCCACCCCGTGGGGCCCCGCCGTCAACCTGGACCAGGCCTGGTCGGACGAGGTGCGGTCGTTCATCGTGGGCAACGCGCTCATGTGGCTGCGGGACTACCACGTCGACGGGCTGCGCCTCGACGCGGTGCACGCGTTCCAGGACCACCGCGCGGTGCACCTGCTGGAAGAGCTCGCGGTCGCGGTGGACGGGCTGTCCGCCGCCACCGGGCGGTCGCTGGTGCTCGTGGCCGAGTCGGACCTGAACAACCCGCGGCTGGTCACGCCCCGCCCGGCCGGCGGCTACGGGCTGACGGGCCAGTGGAGCGACGACTTCCACCACACGGTGCACGCGCTGGTGACCGGCGAGCGGCAGGGGTACTACGGGGACTTCGGCGCGATCGCCGGGGTGGCGAAGGTCCTGGCCCGGGCCTACTTCCACGACGGGACCTGGTCGTCGTTCCGGCGGCGGACGCACGGGCGGCCCGTCGACACGCTGACCATGCCCGGCTACCGGTTCGTCGTCTTCGCCCAGGACCACGACCAGGTCGGCAACCGGGCCGTGGGCGACCGGCTGCCGGCCACCCTGGCCGGGCACCCGCACCGGGACGGGCTGCTGCGGATCGCCGCGGGCCTAGTCCTCACCTCTCCGTTCACGCCGATGCTGTTCATGGGCGAGGAGTGGGGCGCGGACACGCCCTGGCAGTTCTTCACCGACCACACCGACCCGTTCCTCGCCCGCGCGGTCAGCGACGGGCGCCGGTCCGAGTTCGCCGCCCACGGCTGGGGCTTCGCGGAGGTGCCCGACCCGCAGGACCCGGCGACGTTCCTGCGTTCCAAGCTGGACTGGTCGCAGCCGTCCCGCGAGCCGCACGCGTCGCTGCTCGGCTGGCACCGGTCGCTGCTCGCGCTGCGCCGCTCCCGCCCCGAGCTCGCCGACCCGCGCCTTGACCAGGTGCGCGTCGCCTATGACGAGGCGGCGCGGTGGCTCGTCGTGCACCGGGGGGCGCTGCGGGTCGCGGTCAACTTCGGCGACTCGCCCGTCGAGCTTCCCTTTTCCGCGCCCGTCCTGGTCCTCGGTTCCGAGCCGACCGTCGAGGTGCGGGCGGAAAGCGTGATTCTCCCGGCCGCCACGTTCGCCATCGTGGAAACGAGTTCCTTATCTAGCTGGTATCGGTTTGGCCGGTACCGGCTGAGCCGGGTGGCGTTCCTGTCAGACTTGGGCTGTTGGGTGGGGAAAACGGGGGAGCGAGAATGCAGCCTCTAGGGACGGGCGATCCTCAGCAGATCGGTGGATACCAATTGCGCTGCCTGCTGGGTGAGGGTGGGATGGGCCGGGTTTATCTCGGGCATTCGCCGGCGGGCAGACAAGTGGCGGTTAAGATCATTCAGCCACGATATGCGAACGATCAAAACTTTCTTGACAGATTTCGCCGGGAAGTGGCAGCGGCCCAACAAGTCAGCGGCGCCTATACCGCTGCGGTGATCGAGGCCAGCCCGAACAGCCGGCCCCCGTGGCTGGTAACCGAGTTCGTCTACGGGCCGTCGCTCGCGGAGGCGGTCGAGCGGAGCGGGCGCCTGGAGGCTGAAGCGGTCTGGCGGCTGGTCGGCGGCCTGGTCGAGGCGCTGAAGGCCATGCACCGGTGCGAACTGGTCCACCGTGACCTCAAGCCGGGCAACGTGCTGCTCGCCGAGGACGGGCCGAAGGTGATCGACTTCGGCATCGCCAAGTCGCTGGGCAGCGTGACGAACGCGACCCTGCCGAGCGTGACCGTGCCCGGCTGGCAGCCGGGAACACCCGGCTTCATGGCGCCCGAGCAGCACCACGGGATCGCGGCGGGACCCGAGTCCGACGTGTACGCGCTCGGCAAGGTCATCGCCTTCGCGGCGACCGGGTCGATGGACGTCGTGAACGGCATCGGGACCAGCATCCGGATGCCGCCCGGCCAGGCCGTGCGACTGCCGGAGTACGAGGACATCCCCGGGGAATTCCGCGAGCTCGTGGCGCGCTGCCTCACCGTTAACCGTGCCGAACGGCCCGGACTCGGGCAGTTGATGGACATGGTGCTCGCCGGGAAGGGCCGCTACCCGCAGGCGTACCGGCTCAAGTTCTGGCGCGAGCCGCTCGCGGGCGTCATCCGCGACAAGGTGGACGAGCTGAGCAGGCAACTCGGCGAGGAACAGGAAGCCGGGACGGGCAAGCGGGGGCCGTACCCGCCGACGGAGCTCAGCGGGGACGGGCCGGGCCGCGGGCCGCGAGACCCCTGGCGGCGGGTCGGCGAGAGCGTCAACTTCGAGCCGACGCGGAACATCGCCGCTGGCCCGGGGCCGGACGGCACCAGGCGGCTCACCAGCTTCCCGCCGTCCCGGGGACCGGGGGCGGGCCGGAACGTCCACCGGGAGCACTCGTCGCTGATCCGCGGCCTGAGCGGCACGCTGTTCGCCGCCTACCGGGTGCATGCCCGCGCCAGCCGGCGGGTCGGCGCCGCGCAGGACGCGGCGGCGTACGCGCTCGACGGCGACGCGGCGTTCGAGGCCGGGCGCTTCTCCGACGCGCGGACCGCCTACCGGCTGAGCCTTGACCTCGACCCAGGTAACGCCTCGGTCCTCGTCGACCTGGGGCGCACGTACTACGCCATGCAGCAGCTCATGCCGGCGGAGAAGTCGTTCCTGAGGGCGCTGGAGGTCGATGACCTGCTGATCGCCGCGCACCGCAACCGGTACGTGGCCATCGACGCGATGACGGTACGGCAGGCCGAGCTCGCGCGGGTGCGCGACCAGGCGGAGGCCGCCTGCGAGGATGTCCTCGCCGCCGACCCGCAGGACCCGACGGGCCTGGCTAACCAGGGGGACGCGTACTGCTGCCTGTCGCGGTACGGCGAGGCGCTTTCCGCTTACGAACGGGCGCTTGACCTGGACGCGGGCAACCCACGGCTCACCGCCAAGCGCGACTACGCGCGGCGGCAGGGGCGCTGAGGCCGGAAACAGCACGGGCGGGCTCCGTCCCCGGGAGTACGGGGACGGAGCCCGCCCGTCGTCGCGTGCGGACTAGAACCCGTCGGAGTAACGCGGCTGCGGCCCGGTGCCCCGCAGGCCGGGGCCGGGCTGCGGGCGCCCGCCCTGCTGCGGGGACTTGCCGCGCAGCGCCCCCCAGGCGGCGGCGAGGCGCGCGCCGCCCCTGCGGACCGGGCCGCCGCCGTGTGCCTTCGGGTGGCCGCTGCCCTTCAGCCAGTCAAAGGCCGGCGCCTGCGTGCCGCGCGGGGGCGCGCCCGGGGTGAAGATGTCGTCGTAGCCGATGCGGTCGGCGGCGGCGCTCGCCTGCTCCTCCCAGCGGCGGAGCCGGGAGCGGGCGACGCGCTCGCGGGCGGCGAGGGCGTCCCGCATCAGGTCGGGCATGACCTCGCGCTCCCAGCCGTCGTTGAACCGGTAGCCGCCTTCGGTCGCCACGTCCCGGTCCCGCACGCTCGCGAGGTACTGGCGGGCGGCTTCGCTGTCCGCCTCGCGCAGGCTCGTCTTCTCCACCTTCGCCAGCAGCTTCTCGTAGGTGTTCTCGGGGCCGAGGTTGAGCAGCGCCTTGACCAGGATCGGCAGCCACTCGATGGCGGTGAAGAACAGGAAGAGCAGCAGGTCGGCCAGCATCAGGACCCCGTTGCTGCCGCGCAGCTCGTCGAGCGCCTTGAGGCTCGCCAGGATGCCGGTGTCCTTCGCGAGGGTGCCGACGTACGAGGACTTCATCGCGTTCAGCTGGGCCGTGTCGCTGGTGAGGGTCGCGGTGTCCTTGACCTTCTTGGCCTGGGCGCTGGTGACCGCGGCCTGCTGCTGGGTGTTGCTCTGCGCGTTGAACTGCTGCTGCGCCGTCGCGACCGCGGCGGTGTCCTGCGACACCTTCGCGTTGTAGATCCCGAGTTGCTGCTCGTCGTACTGGTACTGGGGACCGCTGCCCAGCTCGATGGCGCCGCCGACGATGCTGGTGCAGCCGGCGCCGCCGTACATCTCGCAGCGCGCGGCCTGGCTGTAGTGCGCGGCCTGCGCCTTGTCCGCGGCCAGCTGGCTCTGGGCCTCGGTCAGGGCCTGGTCCTGTGACGCCGGCCGCGCAGACGACGCGCCGCCGGTGTTGATCACGGCGTTGTCGGCGGCGACGGTGTTGGTGTCGGTGACGATCTTCGCCTGCAGCGACTGGACCTGCTTGGAGGAGTTGTAAGCGGCCAGGGCGTTGGTGTGGTCGAGCGCGATCTGGTTGGCGATCTCGACGTGGAAGATCTGCAGCGTCAGCGGCGTGGAGATGATGACGCCGAAGAGCAGGCCGAGCAGCAGCCGGGGCAGCGCGAGCATGAAATAGCGCAGCGGCGGCTGCCGGACCAGCGAGACAACCAGCCAGCGGTCCAGGCTCATGATGGCGAGCCCCCAGGCAAGCGCGAACGGCAGCGCGACGGGGAGCTGCGCGTCCAGCGCGATGTGCAGCGCGAACGCCATGGAGACGGCGGCCATCGAGGACGTTACGAGGACGGCGCTACCGACTCCGATGTACTTCGGGCGGTCGTGCCTGCACTGCGCGAGGATGTCGGGCTGCGCCCCCGACAGCCAGATCAGCAACCTTCCCACGGAAAAACCATCTCCCCACCCTGGTGTCTCAACAGCTAGTGCTCAGGCGGCTGCGCGTCGGGTTCGGCGCCGCCGCCGTGATGCCGTCATAGAGCCTTCATCGAAGGGAGCGCTCGCGGAAACGCAATTCTGTGCCCCCCACCCACTGGCCCATTATCGCAAGGAAATAGTAGCGCCCTACCCTTCCCTCGCGTAACCTGGCTTCGCGGTGCGGCTGGTGGAATCAAGAAGGCAGCAGAAATCACCAGAAGATATCATCATAGACAATCTTCCATATTTCGGTTCTACGATGTGACCGGAAATTGTAGAAGAGTGTCTGGAGCAATCTTTCCCTCGTGTACGGGAATTGTTAGGTTGAGCGTTGGGGGCGGCGGCGGTGAGTTGCCAGGCACGGGGACACGGGATGGGCGGCGTCAAGCGGATCACGGTTGACGAGCAGCAGTGGGCCGGGGCACAGCAGGCGGCCGAGCGGCTGCGCCAGGTCAACCGGGAGCTCCCCGGCATGATCGAGGCGCTGCGGCGCGAGCAGCAGGCGGCCGCCGAACGGGTCGCCGCGCAGCTAGCCGTGCGCCAGGACGCCTTCGACCGGGCGCTGTCCGGGCTGAGCGAGCAGGCGAAGCGGATCGAGGCGCAGGCCGGCCGGCGGCTGCGGGCGCAGGCGGACCGGCTGCGTCAGGTCACGGAGGCCGCCGAGCAGGACCGGCGGGAGACCCGCGAAGCCATCGAGGACCAGGAGCGGCGCTTCCAGCAGGGGCTCGCCAGGGAGCGGCGGGACCGTGAGCGGGAGGTCAGGGAACTCCGCGACGAGATCGCCGCGATCGGCGGCGACCGCGAGCGGGCGCTGGCCCGCGCGGCCACGCTGGTCGCCGACGCGCGCCAGCTGTCCGCCGCCGTCGACGCCGGGCTGCCGCACGAGCGGTATGCCCCCGGCCGGCTTTCCGAGCTGACCGGGCGGGTCGCGCTCGCGGAGGACAACGTGCGGGCCCGGCTCGGCGAAGCCGCGCTCGCCAAGGCCCAGGAGGCCTACCTCCAGCTCAGCGAGCTGCGCGCCGAGGTGGAGCTGCGGATGAGCGAGCGGCAGGAGGCCTGGCTCGCCGCCGACGGCGCGGTCACCATGCTGCGCGAGCAGATCCGGGTCAACGCGATGCCGGCCGCGGTCGACGAGACGGGTAACGCGGTCGAGGGATTCACCCTGGACGTGGACTACTGGTCCGAAGGCGAGCTGTCCCGGCTCGAGGAGACGGTCGCCAGGCTGACGGCCACCGTGGCGGACCCGGCCGGCCCGGCCACGGCGGCGGAACTGCGGCACATCGCCGAGCACGAGGTGCCGGCCCTGGACCGGGCGCTGACCGAGGTCGTGGCCAGCGCCCAGGCCGGGCAGGTCGCCTCCCAGATCCGGGCGAACGTGGCCGAGGTCGTCGTCACCGCGCTGGAGGAGACAACCGGCTACGCCTGGGAGGAGGGCCAGGCTCTCTACGCCAACGGCGACCAGCGGCGGGCCTTCTACAGCAAGCTCAGGCACCTGGACGACAGCGAGATCGTCATCGAGGTCGCGCCCGAGGGCAACGGGGAGTCGTGCGTGCTGCGCATCATCTCCTACGACACGGGCACACCGGACGACGAGGAGCGGGTGCGCCGGGCGCACGCGGTGGCGGCCACGCTGCGCGAGCACGGCCTGCAGGCGGGCCTGCCCGCCGCGGACGGGCAGGAACCCGACCCCCGGCTCGCCGACTTCGACGCGCTGCGCCCGCCGCTGCGGGAGCAGCCCAGGGCCGGGCGCGCGGCGGCCGCGGCCGGTTCCGGCGGGACGATGGGGCCGGGGCCGGCTTGACCGCAGTGGCGCGCTTTCCCGAGGTCGAGCGGCTCGCCGCGCTGCGCGTCGCGGCGCTGGAGGACGACCCTGTCCTCTTCGTCTACGGGCCGGGGACCGACGACGCGTTCGTCGACGCGGCCTACCGGACCTGCGGGATCGAGGAGTCGCTCTGGGAGTGCCTGCGCGCGGCGGGCTTCGAGCGCATCGCGTTCTACTCGCTGACCAGGAAGCTGTACTTCAGGGACGAGGCCTCGCTGGCCGCCGCCCGCCCGGGCGGAACCGGCGCCCAGCCGGTGATCGCGGCGGCAGGCGCAGGCGCCGGCCTAGGCGCTCCAGCGCGGCGGCGGATGCGCGCCGGGTTCGGCGGGCCGCTCGGCGACCGGGTCGTGCTCGGCGGCCGCGCCGCCGCCGGCCCTGCCCCG
>DAHWEX010000078.1 GCA_027326205.1 Actinomycetota bacterium | reverse complement strand
CTCCGTGGTTCTGCCGGTAGAGGTGCCGTAGAGGCGGGGCCTCTTGGCTTATGCCGTGGATCGTCTCAGGCTGGTGTGCAGGAGCACCGACCAGGAGGCGGAGCCACAGGCAGAAGGGAGCCGACCGTCATGGCCAGTTTGCCAGCAGGGCCGGGGATAGTCCACGTGGGAATGGACACCTCGGGGCGGGAGATCGTGTGCGGGGTGCTCCGCCCGGGCCGGGAGGTGCCGGCGGTGGAGCGGATCCCGAACGACGAGGAGCCGGTGCGGCGGCTGACCGGGAAGCTGGGCGACCGCCGCCGGCTGGCGGTCTGCTACGAGGCCGGGCCGTCGGGTTACGGGCTGCACCGGCTCGTCACGTCGGTGGGGGTGGCGTGCGAGGTGATCGCCCCGTCGCTGGTCCCGAAGGGCGCCTCGGGCCGGGTCAAGACCGGCCGGCGCGACGCGGTCCGGCTCGCGCTCGCGCTGCGGGCCGGGATGCTGACCCCGGTGCGCGTGCCGTCGCCGGGGGAGGAGGCGGTCCGGGACCTGGTCCGCGCCCGGGGTGACCTGCTCGATGACCGCAAGCGGATGCAGCAGCGGCTGAGCGCGCTCCTGCTCCGCCACGGGCGCGCCTGGCGCGGCGGCGCGAAGTGGACCCTGGCCCACCGCCGTGGGGGGACCAGCAGCGGTTCGAAGAGCCCGCGCTCCAGGGCCCTGGACGCCTACCGCGGCGCCCTCGAGGCCCGGGAGGCCGAGCTGCGCGCGGCCGAGGCCCGGCTGTCGGCCTGGGCAGGGCGCGATCCGCTCGCGCCGGGGGTGGCCCGGCTGGGCTCTTACCGCGGGATCGCGGAGCTGACCGCGCTCACACTCGCCGCCGAGGTCGCAGACTGGCACCGGTTCCCGTCCGCCCGCGCGTTCACGGGGTTCACCGGGCTGATCCCCAGCGAGTACTCCAGCGGGACGCGGACCCGGCGCGGCTCCATCACCAAGGCCAGGCCGTCAACAACCAGCACCGATATCAGCGACGACAGCGGATGCCGCTTCCCCTGCGGCTTCCGCCGGTCAGTCAGCCGGCCATCCGGCACCGCCAGGGACGACACCGGATCAGGGGCCGTCCCGGCAGGAAAGTGGCCGCGGACGAGGTCAGTAAGCCATGATGAAGCCAGGGGCGCGGTCAAGTCGGTCCTCGCGTGACGATTTTCGTGTGAGAACCTGAATCATCACCCGCGGCAGCCTGGCCGCGCTCCCGCTCCGGCAAACCGCGGGCAGGCCCGCGCCGTGCGTCCGCCGGCGCCTCCGGATAACAGTCACTTAAAGTAACAACTACGGCTGGCCCGGATCCCTGGAAGACAGTCGGAGGACTGCGTCAAGACCGCCACCCGCGACCGCTACGCCATCCGCGGCTACACCGGCACCGCCCGCAAGCACGGTGCCGACGTCATGACCGCCATCCGCGACGCCCTCACCGGAAACCCCTGGATGCCGCCGATCCCCGCATGAGTACGATCCCGCCCGCCGACAGTCACGCAACGCGATAGGACATAACGCAGCGGGATAGACCTGAATGCTTACCACGAGTTGTCACCTGCGGGCTCTTACTCGATCACTTTACTGCATACGGCCCAGTAGACTAGGTGGGCGCGGGTACGGCACTCGGTCTTGCGGAGCATCGAGGCGACGTGCTGGGCAACCGTATATCTGCTGATGAAGAGTTCAGTGCCAATCTCTATGTTGGTCGCGCCCTGTGACATAAGTCGCAGGATATCCAGCTCCCGTTCGGTAAATCGAGCGATCCAGTTCTTGACCACTTCGTTTTCGATGGCTGACTGCTGAATCCGTGCTTGCTGAACGTCGCGTTCGACCGTGTCACCCGCCATGGGTACCCTCAGAATGCTGAAGCGATGCTGGGAACGACGCCGTTAAGTTACCATGGTCAGCGAACCTGTTCAATACCTTGCCCTCGTCGGTGTGTCGTGTTTGAATCCGTTGAGAAAGCGTGTGCGCGGCACGTCCGGCCACATCGAGACTCGCTCCGCAAGGGTACTCATTTGAGGGATGGATACCGGGTATGCCGCGCGCGATAATCGTCCCGGTGTGGTGCCTTGCGAGCACGCTGACAACCCACTGCTTGCCGTCAGCTAAACACGGTAAGCATGCTGATCGAGTGGCATTTCGGAAGGGCATGCGGTGCTAGCTGAAAATTCGCTCGGAACGGGCGCGGGCGCCGATGAACGGACCGCTGACGGTGAATTTCAGGCGGGACCTATTATCGTGCTCACCGCCGCTCGTTCCGGGTCGACTTTGCTCCGTTTCATTCTCGACGCTCATCCCGATCTCGCCTGTCCGCCGGAAGCCGGACTCGGCGTGGCGTGCGCCGGCCTGGCCCGCGTATGGTCCGTGCTCAACGCGGCCGACCCGTTCGGTGAAGGCGACGCGTCGCCTGCCAGCCTGGCGCCGGGCGCTGCCCGGCGCATCCGCGACACCGTGGCCGCGTACTATGCCGAGTACCTGAACCGTCACGGTAAGGCACGCTGGGTTGATAAGTCACTGGACAACTGCGTTCACGCGCAGCTGATAGCTGAGATCTTTCCGGAAGCCCGTTTCATCTGCCTGTATCGCAGTTGCCTGGACATGGTCGCCTCCGGGATCGAGTCCAGTCCTTGGGGGCTGACCGGATTCGGGTTCGCCGAGTTCGCCCGCCAGTACCCGAACAACAACATCGCGGCCGTCGCCTCGTACTGGCTGGACAGCACCAGGCGCATGCTGGCCTTCGAGGAGGAGTTCGCGGACCGGTGCGTGCGTGTGCGCTATGAAGACTTGGTCAGCGATCCGGAAATCACCGTGGAACGGATTTTCTCTTTCACGGGCACCAGGCAGGTCCCGGGAATATCCGAGTGGTGCCTGACCGTCGAGCATGATCGTTCCGGTCCCGGCGACCAGAAAATCTGGTTCACGAAAGAGATCTCGAACTCATCAGTTGGACGGGGGGTGCAGATACCGGTCAACCGCCTTCCGCCCCAGACGCTGCTCCTGATTAACGAGACACTGGCTAAACTCGGGTACCGGACGATCGACGAGACGTGGAACCGCTCCGTCGGGAACGTCGATCCCCGGGCCGGGCAGGAGCGCGCCGTCCAGGAGGACGAGGAAGGCGCCGCCTTCCGCGACGCGGTTCTCGGCTTGATCGCCGGGCAACTCGGCACCGCCTCCCCGGGCTTCATCGAGGCGCGCTGGCCGAGGCTAACCAACCGGCACGTGCACGTGGCAGTCGAAGCGGACGGGTGCGCTCCAGCCGAGCTGACGTGGGCATTCGGAGCGCCTTCTGCGTCGGCGCTGGACGCCGGGCCGACGGAGCGAGGCGGCGCGTCCGCCGAATGCGCGCTCGTCACCGCTCCGGCCCCGATCTGGCGTTCCGTGCTGGCGGGCGAGGTCAACATGGCCATGGAGATCGCCGCCGGCCGGATGCGGTGCGTGAGCCCGGTGGCCGGGGCGATGATGACGCCCGAGGCGTACGCGCTCGCCGAGGCGCTAGGGCTCACCTCGTCGAGCTTGCCCGGCCAGGGAGACACCGCCGGAGCAGGCGAGGTCACCGGGCTGCCGCGGTGAAGGTACCCGGGTCCAGGCGGGCCAGGAT
>DAHWEX010000031.1 GCA_027326205.1 Actinomycetota bacterium | reverse complement strand
GGCCGCTTCTGGCGCCGGCGCGGGCGGGGCAGGGATGACGGCGGCGGGCAGGTCAAGCCGCTCGCCGGGGAACGACGGCCCGGGGTCCTCGAAGACCACCCGCCGCGGCGGGGCAACCGGGCCGCGGCCGGCCTCGTCGCGGTCGGCACCCGGTGCCGCGCGGTACCCGGCGGCCTCGGGCCTCGGGCCGGGCAGCGGGGAATCCGGAGCGTCCGAGCGGTAGTCGGCGGGCTCGTGGTCACGGTAGGCGGCCGGCTCGTGGTCACGGTAGTCGGCCGGCTCGTGGTCACGGTAGTCCGTCGGCACACGGTCACGGTCGCGGTAGGCACCCGGGCCGTGGTCGCGGCCGTCATCGCGGTAGGCGCCAGGGTCGCGGTCGTCGGCCGGGTAAGTCGCCGGGGCGTGGTCGCGATATGCGGCCGGCTCGTGGTCGCGGTAGCGATCATGGTCCTGGTCCCGGTCCCGGTAGTCGGCCGGTTCGGCGGCCGGACTGCGGAAGCCGACCGGCTCACGGTAGGCGCGCGGCTCCGGCGCGGTGTCCTGGTACGCGGGCGGTTCGGTGTCCGTGCGGTAGCCGGCCGACGCGGACGCCGGCTCCTCGTAGTCACGGTAGGCCGGCGGCTCGGCGACCGGAGCGGTGCGGAAGGCGGCCGACACCGAAGCGGGGTCGTCGTAGCGGCGCGCCTGCGGCGCGGGCGAAGCCGGGGGCTCCGGGGCCCGGTACGGTGCCGACTCGGGGAACTCGGCGTAGCCGGGGTGAGCGGAACGGCCCGCGTGCGGCCCGCGGTCCTGCTGCCCCTGGCCGCGGTCCTGCTGGCCGGAACGGGCCGCCGCGGGCGGCTGCGGCGCGGCCGCGCGGTCGGACAGCGCGGCGCCCCGGTCGGGCAGGGCGGCCGGCCGCTCCACGAGCGACCGGTCAACGCCGAGAGACCGGTCGGGAATGACGGACTTGTCCGGGCGGAAGCGCGATGTCGCGGGGAAGCCGCTGACCGAGCCGCCGCCCATGCCCGCCGCCGCCCCGAGGCGCGACGCGATCGGCGTGACGGTCGCCTCGCCCGGCACCGGCAGCGGTTCGGCTGGCAACTCGGACTCGGGCAGCGACAGGCGGGCGGCGTTGTCGTCATCGGGCATGACGTGGCGCCGGCGCGGGTCGAAGACCCACTCGGCCACGTGCAGCCTGCCACCGGACGGGAACGTCAGCGAGACTTGCCAGTTGCCGTCACCGCGTTTGCGTGAGTCCCACTGCCCGTCGGCCGGGTCGGTGCCCGCCGCGGTCAGCCGCTCGGTGACGATGCCGCCGAGCCGGGGACCCGGTCCCGCGGAGTCGCCCGCCCGCCGCACCGAGCCTGCCTGCGCCTGGTCGGCGATGTAGGCGCGCTCAGCCAGGACGGGGCCTTCGAACCAGCGCACGCGCTCAACCGGGATGCCAGCGGCGTCGGCGATCTCCTCAGCCGTCTCGCCGGCGCGGATTCGTGCCTGGATCTCCTTGGGGCGCAACGGACTCTCCACTTCGATCTCGTACTGGGCGAGCCGGGAGGCCTGGCCAAGAGCGACCGCCCGCAGCCGCTCATCGATCGGCAGGACGTACCGGCCGCTTCGCCCTGGGACCGCGAGGACAGCGTAACTGCCGTCCTCGCTGACCGCGACGAAGCGGAGTTCCTGCATCGTGGTCCCTTCCCTGCCGCCCGGGGTGCTTCGCCGCAGGCGGTAACTAGTGCCTGCCCTCGGGTGTAAACACTTAGGTCAAGAGTCTCGCGGTCAGCGTGCCATAAGAAAAGTACCCCGCCCGGCATGTCCGCGAGATCATGGTGGCATTTACCATGTCCGAGTCCTTCCGGGGGGGTACGGGGCGGCCCCGGAAGGCATTGCCGGGTCGCGCGCCCGATTGGATGGCGGATTTTGCCATCGGGCGCGCGACCCGGCGGGGGGCCGCGTCACTCCGGTTAGCTGTTTCTCCGTGACCTGCGGTCGGAGTCCTCGGCGGCGGGCGTGCCGGAGAGCCCGAGCGCGTCGGCGCTGGCGCTGACCGCCTCGGCGGAGGCGGGCGTCATGCGCAGCTTCGACGGCCACCAGTTCCACCGGCCGAGCAGCACGACCGTGCAGGGCACCAGCACGGTGCGGACGACGAACGTGTCCATGATGATGCCCACCGCGAGGCCGACGCCCACGTCCACGATCTGCGATCCGCCGGAACCGCGCCCGCCGATGACCGCGAACACCGCGAACGTGCCCGCGAGCACGAGGCCGGCCGAGGTGACCGTGGTGCCGGTGACGCCGACCGCGCGGGTCACCGCCTCCCGCAGCGGCATCTGGCGCGCCTCCTCCCTGATCCTGGTCATGACGAGGATGTTGTAGTCCTCGCCGAGGGCCAGCAGGAAGATGAACAGCAGGAACGGCAGGATGAACGTGATGCCGCCAGACCCGCCGAGTTTGATGAACACCAGCACGGCGAAGCCCAGCGCGGCGAAGTACGAGATCGCCACCGACGCGATCAGGTAAAGCGGCGCGACCAGTGACCGCATCACCAGCGCGAGCAGCAGCCCGATGATGACGATCGCGATCGGGATCACGGTCCCGAGGTCGGAGTTGGAGATCGACGACACGTCGTACAGCGCGGGCGCCTCCCCGGCCACCCCGGAGGCCGTGGCGTGCAGCGTCGGCACCGCCGCTGCGGCGGCGCCGCGGACCGCGGGCACCGCCTCGAGCGCCGCCGTCGTGGACGGGTCGCCGGCCGTGAGCGAGGTCTCGAACTGGATCGTCTTCCCGTCCGCCGACACGAACTGCTTCGTCGCCCGGTACAGCTGATACGCGCTCGCGGGCACCTGCGACGCCAGCGGCCCGGTCAGCGTGGCGGGCAGCGGCCCCGACCCGTACCGCGCGGCCAGCGCCGCGTGCAGTTGCGAGTACTCGGCCGGGGTGAACCCGGTGCCGCCGACGGGGTTGAACGGCCCGGTGATGTTCTTGAACTGCGGCGACTTGGCCAGCTGGGCCTCGGCGGCCGCGATCGCGGTGCCCTGGGAGGCGTCCCAGGCCGGCGTGGACAGCCGGTAGATGAGGTTGGTCGGGTTGGACGCGTTCTGCGGGAAGTACGTGGCCTGCAGCGCGGCGCCCGCCGCCGAGTCCGACCCGGCCGGCGCGGAGATCGTCCCGCCGAACCCGGCCGACTGGTACGCGGTGACCGCGGTGGCGAGCGCGCCGAACACGATGACGCCGACCGCGAGCGAGGCGGCTGGCCGCTTGACGACCGAGGCGGCGATCCGTCCCCAGCTCAGGCGCGGCTGGCTGCCTCGTCCGGCGGCGGCCGCGGCGGCCGCCCGGGACCTGGACCGGCTGCCCCACGACAGCCACAGCCTCATCAGGCCGCCGATCGTGACCAGGTTCAGTGCCCAGCGCAGCGGCTTGAGCACGAACGTGAGGATCAGCCACAGCGGCCAGTACCTGGCGACCGGCGTCTTCGGCGTGGTCCAGAAGGTCCGCGACGGGAAGAACGCCCACCGCCCGGTGATGGCCAGCAGCGCCGGCAGCAGCGTCAGCCCGGCGAGCAGCATGACGCCGATGCCGATGGCCAGCGGGATGCCGAGGTTGGAGTAGATCTCGAACGTCGCCGCCAGCAGCGACAGCAGCGCCGCGATGACGGTGAACGCGGAGAACGAGATCGATTCCCCGACCTTGGTGAGCGCGTTGACCACGGCCTCGCGCGGATCCTCGCCCATGTTGAGGTGCTCGCGCACCCGGAACACCAGGAACAGCCCGTAGTCGGTGCCCGCCCCGATGACGAGCACGATGAGCAGCAGCTGAGACAGCGACGACACCTTGAGCCCGTGGTTGGCGAGCTCTGCGATGACCGGGCCGGCGATCGACACCGACATGTACGCGGGGATCAGCGTGATGAACGGCGCGAAGACCGACCGGAAGATGAGCAGCAGCAGGATGATGATGAACAGTGCCGCGACCGACTGCAGCTGGTTGCCGGTCGTGCCGGACTGCTTCTGCTGGTCGACGTTGATCGCCACCGCCCCGGTGAGGTGCACCTGCATCCCGGCGGGCGGGGCCGCCTGGGCGATCGCCGTCCGCAGGTTCTCGATGAGGGTCGTCAGCGCGGCCTCGTTGTTCTGGCTCACGTCCGACGTCACCTGCAGGGACGCGGCCTGCCCGGGGGCGCGTCCCGGCACCGCGGACTCGCGGAGCGTCTGCACCTTGATCACCGTCGGCACCTGGCCGAGTTCGCTCGTCAGCGGCCCGGACAGCCAGGCCTGGTCCGCCGCCGTGAACGACCCGGTGGACACCGCCGCGACCACCGGCACCGGCACCACCGACAGCGACAGTCCAAGCGGGGCGGCGAGGCTGGTTGCCTGCTGGCTCGGCGCGCTGGCCGGCAGGAACGCGCTGTTGTTGCCTTGCGTCACGCTGGCAAGCGATGGCAGCTTGCCCGGGATAATCACAGCGGCGGCGACCCAAATAAGCAGAACTACCCAGCGGAACTTTACGGCGAACTTCCCGATCGCCCGGAATATGTCGTCAACATGCACTCGCCCAGAATAGCGGCTTGCTATTTAGCGCCGGCCATCGTCTCAGCGGCTCCTCAGTTTTCTCCTGGCGGCCGCCCGCCGGTAACCCGCGTCTCGCTGCGAAAACGCATAGCGGCCGAAAACTGGTAAGGCCCGGCGGTAAGGGCGGCGGCCGGGACGGCGCCGCCCGGCGCGCGGGCGTGCCAGCGTGCGCCGGGCGGCGGAGCCTGGGCCCGTTCGGCCGAACCTAGCGGTGAGACCCCGCAGGACACCGCCCCCGCGGACCTTCGGCCCCCTCAGTCCAGCGGCATCGCGAACTGGGCCTGCTCGGTCGACCCGGCCAGGGCCATCGTCTCGGCTCCCGGCGCGATCGCCTGCGTGACCAGGTCGAAGTACCCGGTGCCCGCCTCGCGCTGGTGCCTGGTGGCGGTGTAGCCGAGCGGCTCCAGGGCGAACTCCTCCTCCTGCAGCCGCACGTAGGCCGACATGTCGTTGCGCGCGTACCCGTACGCGAGGGAGAACATCGACTGGTTCAGCGCGTGGAACCCGGCCAGCGTGATGAACTGGAACCGGTACCCCATCGCGGCCAGTTCCTTCTGGAACTTCGCGATCGTCGCGTCGTCCAGGTGCGCCCGCCAGTTGAACGACGGCGAGCAGTTGTAGGCGAGCATCTGGTCCGGGTACTGGGAGTGGATCGCGTCCGCGAACGCGCGCGCCTCGGCCAGGTCCGGCGTCGAGGTCTCCATCCAGAGCAGGTCGGAGTACGGCGCGAACGCCAGCCCGCGCCTGACGCACGCGTACAGGCCCGGCCGCACCCGGTAGAACCCCTCCGCGGTCCGCTCGCCGGTCACGAACTCGCGGTCCCGCTCGTCCACGTCCGACGTCAGCAGCGTCGCCGCGTGGGCGTCGGTCCGCGCGATCACCAGCGACGGCACGTCAAGCACGTCCGCGGCGAGCCGCGCCGCCGTCAGCGTCTTGATGTGCTGCCCGGTCGGGATGAGGACCTTCCCGCCGAGGTGGCCGCACTTCTTCTCCGAGGACAGCTGGTCCTCGAAGTGGACGCCGGCCGCGCCCGCCTCGATCATCGCCTTCATCAGCTCGAACGCGTTCAGCGTCCCGCCGAAGCCCGCCTCCGCGTCCGCGACGATCGGCGCGAGCCAGTTGACGCCCTTGGGTGCGCCCGCGTCCGACGACCGCTCCGACCAGGCGATCTGGTCCGCGCGCAGCAGCGCGTTGTTGATCCGGCGGACCATCTGCGGCACCGAGTTCACCGGGTAGAGCGACTGGTCGGGGTAGGTCTGCCCGGCCAGGTTCCCGTCCGCCGCCACCTGCCAGCCCGACAGGTAGATCGCCTGCAGCCCCGCCTTCACCTGCTGCACCGCCTGGTTCCCGGTGATGGCGCCGAGGGCGCGCACCGCGTCCTGCGTGTGCAGCAGTTCCCAGAGCCGCTGCGCCCCGCGCCGGGCGAGCGTGTGCTCCTCGACGACGGACCCGCGCAGCCGGATCACTTCCTCGGCGGTGTAGTCGCGCCTGATCCCGGCCCAGCGCTGGTCGGTCTCCCACGATGCACGCAGATTGGCCGCCTGCCGGCTGATCGTTTCCATGGTCACCCTCTCATCTCCCCCGGGGGGATGACCCCCCCGGTGACCCCCCCAGTCACGGGGGAGTCCCTCCCCGTAGCCCCCTCACCGGGGCTGTGCCCCGGGACGGCACCTTCGGTGCCGGGTACGTATCCGGTGGCTGGGGTGGCTGGTCCGCTTTCGCTTCTGCAAGCTTTGGCTCGCGTTCGGTACTCCCGCCCCGAGCTCCCTGCGGTACCCGGGCGTAATTCCACGGTGCGGTACCTGCTATCGGTCCGCCCAGGCCTTAAGTCCCTCAAAAACATCAAAATTTTCCAGAACGGTGCGTGTTACACTTTTTCCATAATGAAAGAACCGCAGAAATTGGTAGAGACCGAAGGTCTAGACCTCGCGATGTTCGGCCAGCGGCTGCGCCACACCCGCCGGGCCAAGGGCCTGACCCTGGCCGAGCTGGGGGAGAAGGTCGGCCGTACCCCCTCGGTGCTCTCCCTGATCGAGAACGGCAAGCGGGAACCCCGCCTGTCGCTGGTGGAACAGCTCGCCGCCGCTCTCACCGTCCCCGTCACCGAACTGCTGCGCAAGCAGCCGCCCAGCCGCCGGGCGCGGCTGGAGATCGCGCTGGAGCAGGCACAGCGGGATCCGTCGTACCAGTCGCTCGGCCTCCCCGAGTTGCGCGTCGGCACCCGCGTTCCTGACAACGTGCTCGAGCACCTCGTCGCCCTGGCCGGCGAACTGCGCGCGCAGCGCGCCAAGCCGACCGCGACGCCGGAGGAGGCGCGCGCCGCGAACGCCGCGCTGCGCGGCTCGATGCGCGAGCGGGGCAACTACTTCGCGGCGATCGAGCAGACGGCCGCCGACGCCCTCGACCGGGCCGGCTACGCCGGCGGCGCGCTGTCGCAGGGGATGCTGCACGCGGTGGTCGCCCGGCACGGCTTCACGGTCCGGTTCGCCCCCGACCTGCCGCGTTCGGTCCGGTCGCTGATCGACCTGAAAGACGGCCGGATCTACCTCAAGCAGGAGCCGGTCGGCGGGCACTCGCCGCGCGCGGTCATCTTGCAGTCGCTCGGCCACGTGCTGCTCGGCCACGGCACGCCCAAGGACTTCGCCGATTTCCTGCGCCAGCGGGTGGAGGCGAACTATTTCGCCGCCGCGATGCTGATACCGGAACAGGCCGCCGTCTCGTTCCTGCGCACCGCCAAGGAGCAGCGCGACCTGGCCGTCGAGGACCTGGTCGACGTGTTCTCCGTCTCCTACGAGATGGCCGCCCACCGGGTGACCAACCTCATCACGCACCACCTGGGCGTGCCCTGCCACTTCGTGAAGAACGACCCGAGCGGCGTGATCTACAAGGCGTACCAGAACGACGGCGTGATGTTCCCCGCCGACGCGACCGGCGCGATCGAGGGGCAGCGGATGTGCCGTCAGTGGGCCGGCCGCCAGGTGCTCGCCGCGCCTGACCGCTTCTCGCCGCACTACCAGTACTCCGACACGCCCGCGGGCACCTACTTCTGCGTCGCCCAGGTCGACCCGGCCTCCGGAGACGCCGGCTACGCCATCACCCTGGGCGTCCCGTTCGACCACTCGCGCTGGTTCCGCGGCCGCGAGTCGACGGTCCGCACCAGGTCCCGCTGCCCCGACGGCGACTGCTGCCAGCGCGCCCCGGTTGACCTGGCCGAGCGCTGGGAAGGCAAGGCGTGGCCGTCCGCGCGGGCGCACTCCCACATCCTGTCGGTCCTGCCGGCCGGCGCGTTCCCCGGCGTGGACGACGTGGACATCTACGAGTTCCTCGACCGCCACGCGGCCGACTAGGCCCGCCGGCCGGCACCGCTGGCGCAACGGCGAGCGATCGGACGCTGCGGTGCTGGGCGGTGGATGGGCGTTTGGTGTCGTTACCATCGGGTGAATCTGGGAATTCGCGCCCGCCGGCGGCTTACAGGCGGGTGATCCAGAGGAATCCGGCCAGGCCCAGGAGGAGGAACACCGCGACGATCGCGCCGATGAGCGCGTTGGACGCGAGGATCGCCACCATGATCGCGGCGACGATGCCCGTGACGATCAGCGCCCCGACCACGATCTTGATATCGGTCGGCCAGCGCGGCCCGGAGTAGTTAACGGCCGCTACCTTGGCACCGCCCCATTCCTGCGCGGGCACGCGGACGGGGGAGATCACCTTCGGTCCGGCCGGCTGGGGGGCAGGGGTGAGCGTCGGCCGCCGCGTGGCCAGCGACGTCCCCGCCGCGGCCGGCGCGGGCGCACGGCCGGCCGTCGCAAGCCCGGCACCGCCGCCCGGTTCCGCGCCGGCTTCGTCTTCCAGGTCTTCCAGGTCTTCCAGGGCGGGCCCGGGCTCCGGCGGCACGGCGGGAACAGGAGCCGGGCCCGGGCCGGCCGGCGGCGGCAGCGGCTCGGGGACCGGCCTGGGCACCGGGATGAACGACCGGGCGGAACCGGGGACCTGACCGTCCGGCCCCAGGTAGGCGGTGCCCCAGTCGAGCCCCGACCCGAAGACGAGCAGGCCGACGCCGCCGGGGCCGGCGAACTGCCGCTGCGACTCGAAGTCCCGCTGGCCGAACTCTCCCGGTCCGGGCAGGGACCGCCACCAGCCCACCTCGAGGGCGGCGGAGTACATCCGGCCGGCGTCCTCCCGCAGCAGCCGCAGGTCAGCGCTGGACAGGGCGAAGGAGTCATGGCCGTCGCGCGACAGCCGGTCTCCCCGGTTCTCGCCGGGGCCCGCCTCGAGGAAGCCGTCAACGACCAGGTACGGTCCCTCGTCGTCGCTCCAGGGACGCCCGTAGAGCAGCCCGCCGGTGATCCGCCGCTCCTGGGTGGCGTACTCCGCCGCGGTGCGCAGGTCCCGCGCGACCTCCGGCTCGACGAGCACGGCGCCTGCCCCGTGCCCGAACACCTCGTGCCCGGCAAAGGCGGTCCGCGGTCGCACCGGGACGGTTGCCTCCTCCTGGCCAGGCTGGAACGCTGCTCCGCCGTCGGTCATCCAGCTACCCCTCTCCCTGGGCGGCCGCTCGCGGCAAAAGCGCGGCTCTCCTACTGAGATTACTGGCAACCGGGTCCTGTGTTTAGAGCGTTTTTTCACCGGGCCGGCCGCCGGGCGCGCTCGCGCGGCGGCCGCCTGGAGCGCCTGCCGTCACTCGCGCCAAGCGGCGCCCCGCCGGCCGCGCCGCTACCGCGCCGGGGCGGTGAACCCGTCCGCGCCGACCGTGACCTCCGCGGTCTGCGCGAGTTCCGTCACCGGCCGGACCCGGCCGTCCAGGTCCAGCACCGGAGAGGCCTCGGAGTACCAGGACGGGATGACCGCGTTGCCCCAGAAGTCGCGCCGCCGGGGGTCGCGCACCGACCAGCGCAGCACCGGGTGGTCGGGGTCGCCGGTGTAGTAGTCGGAGGTGTAGATCTCCAGCCGGTGACCGTCGGGGTCGCGCAGGTAGACGTAGAAGGCGTTGGAGACGCCGTGGCGCCCGGGCCCGCGCTCGATGCAGTCCTCCAGGTGCAGCGACCCGATGATGTCGCAGATCCGCAGCACCGAGTGCGGCTCGTGGGCGAAGAACCCCAGGTGGTGCAGGCGCGGCCCCGCGCCGCCGGTGAACGCGACGTCGTGCACGGTCTGCTTGCGGTACATCCAGGCGGCGTAGACGCATCGGTCGTCCTCGATGGTCTCCGACAGGCCGAACCCGAGCCCGGTGTAGTACCGCTGGGCGAGCGGCACGTCGGGCACGCACACGTTGAAGTGGTCCAGGCGCGCGACCTCCGCGCCGCGCCGCAGGTCGTACCGCTGCTGCAGCCGCTCGGGGTGATCGGAGGAGTCGAAGAAGTCCACCAGGAACCCGAGCGGGTCCTCCGCCCGCACCACCTCGCCCAGGCCGCGCACCGCCCCGGCGGGCAGCCGCTCGCAGCGGCAGCCGAGCGCCGCGTAGTACGCCTGCGCCCGGGCCAGGTCGTCGAAAGACCGCACCCGGTACCCCAGGGCCCCGGCCGCCGCCGCGGGCCCGGCCGCGAGGATCAGGTTGTGGTGGGTCAGTTCGTCGAACCCGCGCAGGTACAACACGGACGAGTCCTCGTAAGTCACGACAAAACCCAGCAGGTCTACCCAGAAGCGCCGGGCCTGCGCCAGGTCGGTCACCATCAGCGTCGCGTAGGCGGACCGCACGATGTCGGGGGCAGGAGGCAGGGAAGGCATCGGTCAGGCTCCAAAGCGCGGGACGTGGGTGTCGCCGAGGGCGACGTGCACGATGCGGGACTCGGTGTAGAAATCGATGGAGTGCTGGCCGCCCTCGCGGCCGAGCCCGCTGGCCTTGACCCCGCCGAACGGGGTGCGCAGGTCGCGGACGTTGTGCGAGTTGACCCAGGTCATGCCCGACTCGACCCGGGCGGCGACCCGGTGCGCCCGCCTCAGGTCATTGGTCCACAGGTAGGCCGCGAGCCCGTACCTGGTCGCGTTGGCGAGCGCGACGGCCTCTTCCTCGGAGTCGAACGGCGTCACGCACACGACCGGGCCGAAGATCTCCTCCTGGAAGATCCGCATGCACGGCTTGACGTCCGCGAACACGGTCGCGGCGAGGTAGTTCCCGTCGGCCAGCGCGTCCGGCCGGGTCCCGCCGGCCACGAGTCGCGCCCCCTCGGCCAGGCCGGTCCCCACGTAGCAAAGGACCCGTTCGTAGTGCTCCGGGTGAACCAGTGCCCCGATCTCGGTCGCCGGGTCGGACGGGTCGCCGACCCGGACCCGGGCCGCGCGCTCGGCCAGCCGCGCCACGATCGTCTCGTAGACCGCCCGCTCGGCCAGGATCCGCGACCCGGCGGTGCACCGCTCGCCGTTCAGCGACATCACCCCGAACAAGGCGGAGTCGACCGCGGCGTCCAGGTCGGCGTCGGCGAAGATCACGCACGGCGACTTCCCGCCCAGCTCCATCGACAGGCCCTTGAGGTGATCGGCGGCCGACCTCATGATGACCTGCCCGGTGGCGGTCTCCCCGGTGAAGGAGATCAGCGGCACGTCCGGGTGCGCGACCAGGGCGGCGCCCGCCTCCTCGCCGATGCCGTGCACGATGTTGAACACGCCCTCGGGCACGCCCGCCTCGGTCATGATCTCCGGCAGCAGCGACGCCGACAGCGGGGTCCACTCCGCGGGCTTGAGCACGACCGCGCAGCCGGACGCGAGGGCGGGCGCGAGCTTCCACGACTCGAGCATGAACGGCGTGTTCCACGGCGTGATGAGCCCGGCGACGCCGGCCGGGCGGCGCAGCACGTAGCCGAGCTGCCCGGGGGAGGAGAACGCGTCCTCGTGCTGGGCGACGATCACGTCGGCGAAGTACCGGAAGTTCTCCGCCGCCCGCGCCGCCTGCCCCCTGGCCTGCGTGACCGGCAGCCCGGTGTCGAACGTCTCCATCGCCGCGATGTCCTGCGCCCGTGCCTCGATCCCGTCCGCGATCCGGCCCAGGATCTTCGCCCGCGCCCGCGCGGCCAGACCCGGCCACCGCCCGGTGTCGAACGCGCTCCGCGCTGCCCGCACGGCCCGGTCGACGTCCTCGGCGTCCCCGGCCGCGGCCTGCGCGTATACCCGGTTGGAGACCGGGTCGGCGACCCCGAACGTGCGCCCGCTGACGCCCGGCACGTGCCGGCCGCCGATGAAGTGCTCGATCTTTTCCGGCAGCGCGGTCACGGCATCTCCACTCCTCATTCTCCTACCGAACGGGTCGTTGCTGCGCGCCGCGGCTACCACGCGCCGCTGGCGCCAGTGCCATCGAGCGCGGCGACGTCGAGCACGGGCCCCTCAAGCGCCGGCGCGCCCTGCCTGAGCAGCCGCAGCGCGGCCGCCTGGCCGGCCTCGGTGAGCGGCACGAGCGGCGGCCGGACGAATCCGGAGCCGATCAGCCCGGCCCGGGCGAGCACCCACTTGGCCGCCGCCGGGTTGGTCTCGGTGAAGATCACGTCGGTCACCGGGTGCAGCGCGAAGTGCAGCTCGCGCGCCTGCTCGAACTCCCCGTTCTCCCAGTGCTCGTACATGCTCGCGACCGCGCGCGGGGCCAGGTTGGCGGTGGCCGAGACGAACCCGGCCCCGCCGAGCGACAGCAGCGGCAGGCACAGCAGCTCGATACCGGACCAGATCAGCGTGTCCCGCCCGGCGACGTGCAGCACCCGGGAGAAGTGCTCGAAGTCCTTCGTGGTCTCCTTGACCCCGACGATGTTGGCGTGTGCCTTCCGCAGCCGGGCGACGGTCTCCGGCGCGATGTCGACCGCGGTCCGCGACGGCACGTTGTAGGCGATCACCGGCAGGCCGGGGAACTCCCGCGCCACGGTGTCGTACCAGTTGAACAGCCCCTCCTGGGTGGGCCGCGCGTAGTACGGGGTGACGACGAGCACCGCGTCCGCGCCCGCGTCCCTGGCGACCTCGGTCAGCTCGAGCGTCTCGTCCAGCCTGGCCGACCCCGTCCCGGGCACGAACGGCACCCGGTCGGCGATCTCGTCGGCCGCGGCCCTGATCGCGGCCGACCGCTCCGCGAACGACTGCGCGGACGGCTCTGCGGTGGACCCGCCGAGCGAGATCCCGTGGGACCCGGACGCGAGCTGCCAGCGGATCAGGCTCCGCAGCCCGTCGGTGTCGGCCGCGCCGTCCGCGGTAAACGGCGAGACGACGGGCGCGATCGATCCCCGGATCCGCGCCGGGTCGCTACGGAACCGCATTCCAGCCCTCCTCGTCACCTGGCCCTGCCGGCCGCGTCACGCGGCCCTACCGGCAGCCTGTCACGCGCGGCCGGCCAGGTACAGCCCTGGCGTCCCCGGCCCGGCCGGTGCCAGGCAGGCAGGCAGAATCGTATATGACTTTGCCGTTCCGCGACAGCGGGCCCGGCCAGGGCAAGCGCGGGAAGGCGCCAGTGCCCCGCTGAGGGTTCCGGTCAGTTAACTCACTCGCCTGAAGGCCCGCCAGGTCAGCGCCGCGGCCCCCGCCGCCGTCCCGGCGCGCTCGCTGTGGCGCACACCGCTAAACCGGCCCTGGCGGTCGCGAGTGCGGCCGGCAGCGGCATCGCCTCGCCCTGGCGGTAAAGCGCCCAGAACCGGTCGTCGCCGAGTTCGCGGCGGGCGGTCGCCGCCGCGTTCCCGCGGATCTCCGCGTAACCGGGGCCCATCAGCGTCGGCGCCTTCAGCAGCCGCCACAGCGCGTCGGCGGCGCCGTGCAGCACCGCCGCGCGGTCGTGCTCGCCGTCGGTCACCAGGCAGACCGACAGCAGGTCGAAGCACATGGCGACGGTGTGCAGGTCGCCGAGCGGCTCCTTCATCCGCAGGCAGGCCAGCGTGTCCGCGATGGCCGCCGGCACGTCACCGGACATCCACCGGGCTACGCCGCGCACCCACAGGGCCGTCGCGTGCGCCCACTGCTCGCCGAGGGGCGCGCAGCGGCGCAGGCACTCCTCGATCGGCGCGGCGGCGCACTCCGGGTCGAGGAGGATCAGGAAGACGCCGGCCAGCCGCGCGTAGGAGACCAGCGCGAGCGGGTCGGTGAAGCCGATCCGCTCGTAGACGGCGAGGGCCGCCTCGTGCCCGGACCGGGCCGCGTCGCAGTCGCCGCTCATCATGGCGTGCACGCCGCGCCCGTCGGCGACGTGCGCGGCCAGGTCCTCGTCGTCGAACTCGCCGGCCAGGGCCGCCGCGCGCCCTAGGTACGCCGCGCCCGCCTCCAGGTCGCCCTGCTGCACGGCGAGCATGCCCGCCCCGAACAGGGCCCACCCGTTCGCCGCCGACCCCGGGCTGACCGCCACCGCGGCGTCGTGCCACCGCCTGCCCTCGGTGAACTGCCCGGTCATCAGCCAGTAGGGCCGCAGCAGCATGGTCAGCTCAAGGCCGGCCGCGCACTCGGCCGGGCAGGCGAAGGAGTAACCGAGCGCGACCCGGAAGTTGGCGGTCTCGGCGCCGAGCGCGGCCAGCCAGGCGGGCTGCGCGGCGGTCATGCTGCCGCCCGCCGCCGCCCGCGCCAGGCCCAGGTAGTAGTCGCGGTGCCGGGCCCGCACCGGCTCCGCGTCGGCCAGGCGCTCGGCGCCGAACTCCCGCATCGTGTCCAGCATGGCGTACCGGCCCGCCGTCCCCGGCCGCGCGGCGGGCCCCGGCCCCTGGGGGAACGTGCCGGGGCCCGCCCCCTGGGGCGAGAAGCACACGACGGACTTCTCCACCAGCCGGGCCAGCGTCCCGAGCGCGCCGGGACCGCAGACGTGCTCGACCGCCTCCGGGCCGAAGCTGCCAGGGAAGACCGACAGCTCCGCCCACAGGCGCTGCTCGGCCGCCGTGCACAGCCCGCCCCCCGAACCGCCCGTCTCCTGAGAACTTGCCATGGCTTCCGCCATCCTGAGCGTCCTGCCGCCTCATCCGTGTCCCCGTCAGCCTGCCCAGATTACGCGCGCGGCGCGGCGGCCCTCCAGCGAATCACCGGGTAGCCAGCGGAAACCGTCAGACGCCTCGCCTCGCCTCGCTACGGCTCGGCGCGCCCGGCGCGCCAGGCCTCGTAGGCGACCTGCCACCGCTTGGCGAGCGGGTACAGGCCGTCGACGGACTCGCCCGCTGCGACCATCTCCGCGGCGAACTCCTCCTGCAGTTCCTGCTCCGCGGCGTCCCGCGCCACCTCCATGGCCAGGTGCGCGGGGACGACGATGACGCCGTCGCCGTCGCCGACGATGATGTCGCCGGGCACGACGGTGACCCCGGCGCACGCGATCGTGGCGTTGACCTCCCACGGCACGTGCCGCCGCCCGAGCACGGCCGGGTGCGTCGCGCCGTAGTAGACGGGCAGGTCCATGGCGCGCAGCGCGAGGATGTCGCCGACGGTGCCCGCGGTGGGGTCGCCGCGCGCCTCGATGACGAGGATCTCGCCCGGCCGCACCTGCTCGACCGCGCGCTTCTGCGCGTTCAGCCCGCCGCCCGGCAG